>JBGTCP010000252.1:0-2242 GCA_041748815.1 Chthoniobacterales bacterium | reverse complement strand
CACGTTGGCCACCCACTGCACAATGTAAGGGCTGGGTGTTGTGTGGTCGTTGATCAAAGCAATCTGCTTGTTAAGGACTTCGCCGGATTGGTAGTTCCTTCGTTGGTCCGTAAAGCCATTGAGCGTTGCAGGGTCATCCTTCCGATAACCGGCAATCCATGCCAGGGAAGCTTGCCCGTTTGCTACCAGGGCTTTTCCGGCATGCGTCAGTTCAAAGGCGGGGGCTGATAAGGGATTCAGCTCATAATTTTTCAACTTCGGCAACCAATGGCCTCTGCGGCCCGCCGGTGGATATGGAAGCTCGACTGTGGCATCGGCTTCTGCGGTCTTGGCCCATCCATGACCATAGTCCCACGGGATCATGCCCCCGCTAATTCCCCACATCCTCCAGGCCCGCCAGGTCTTTTCCACATACTCGGCAATCATATCATTGGCCGGACTCTCTTGTGGAAACTTTGCCGACCACCAACCGGAATACTTTTGTTCCGATTTAAACATTTTCACGAGGTCACTTCGGAAAGTCTCGCTTTCCAATTGGTAGCTGCGCGCACCCAATTCTGCGGCTGCAAACTCAGCGGGCAAGGGTTCGCTGGAAACCGCGCCTTGATAGCCGTTTCTTCCACGCTGAAAACTGAACTGATGCGGAGCGCCAAATTCCACCGAGAGAAATGGTTTCTCGCCGTGATTGTGAAAGTGGCTCAGCCACTCGAGTCGCTCTTGGAGCGGGATGAAATTAAGATACATGTTCAGCGTGTGAACATCCCCGACATTGTATCCGTGATGGGTGAAAACGGGTCTGGTAGGGTCATACTTCTTGGCGACCTCAACCAGTTTGTCCCCTGACTCTGCCCTTGCCCGCTGTTCCGGAGTATAAACATCCCTGGCAAGGGAACCCAAGACACGGGGATTTTGATCCTGTTTGTTTCCAAATACATTGCCGGTGGTGCCCCACATGACGATGGAAGGATAATTCCTTAAGCGCCTCATCGCGTTTGCGCATGCCTGCTCGTATTTCACCAACGTCTCAGGGCTTTCCATCGCAGGATCATCTCGAAGGAAGGACTTCATATCGGGTGCGATGGCAGCGAGGAGGAATCCTTGGCGACTGGCTTCCTCGGCGATCGTTGCCTGATCGTCGGGAACGCCGCGTTGTAGAATGTCCACGGGCCAGATTTCGCCGAAATTAAAGCCCGACTCTTTCAAGGTATGAATCTTGCGTTGGATGACATCTGGTATTCCAAAAGTATCGGCGACTAACACAGGCCTAAGTTTTATTGGGTTCCCGTTCAGATAAAATTCTTTGCCCTCAATCCAAAATTCACGAAAACCCAACGGCAACGCTACGATGTCCGCAATGGCATCATCCCCATTAACAGCCAGATCCAAGTCATACAAGAACGGATCTTCCGGCGTCCACTTGTGAGCGTCGGGCCAATCCCAGGTCACGGAGAATTCTGCTGCGTCCGGCTCATTCGGCAGGGTGACTTGTGATTTGAAGGTCTTAACACTGGAGCCTTTGGAGTTAACATTGGCAGAGACTTCGAGAGTCTGTCCAGGGGCCGGGTGCGCCAATTGGAATTGCACGGTTAGTGTATTTTTTCGTGTCGATGGTTGAAGAAAAACATCTGCAATGTGATTCTTTTTCGGTCTTGACTTGAGGACCGCATTGCCGATGATCCCGCGCGCATTTAAGGTTAATGTCCCGACCGTAACCTTATCCGCATCCTGATAGGAATAAACCGTTTCAGACGTAGGCAGGGCCAACACAAGCACTTCCAGTTGATTCTCAACGCCGGGTTGCAATAAATCGGTGATGGCAATTTCTCCGCCCGGCCAAGTAATTTCGCCCGCCTTTTTTCCGTTCACATGCACGATGGCATCCGTGCTCACTCGCTCCAGATCGAGCACGATTTCGCGTCCCTGCCAATCTTTGGGAATCTGAATGGTGCGGTTATACCAAGCGGCTCTAATGGGTTGCCGGACAACAGCAGTTTGTTCGTTTTTAGGCCAATGCCTGGAAATGCCTGTCACCCACGGCGTGTCATGAACTTTTGGCCACGCCTTGCTGGTCCATGAACCGGGGACTTGAATATATCCCCATCCCGTTCCTTCGGCTGGGATCGATTTTAAGTGATGCGTTGCCGGGAAGAAGCGCCACCAACCATTGAGGACCATTTCGCCGCGCACAGGAGAGGTGGCAATCACCGGCACCTCGTTCCAATCGAGTTGAATGTGCGGCGGC
>JBGTCP010000251.1:0-2452 GCA_041748815.1 Chthoniobacterales bacterium | reverse complement strand
ACGGGCTTGCCCTGAATCTCACGCGCAACTTCCCGCGCCTTGAAGGCGGACATGCGCGCATATTTATAAGTGGATTTCACTTCCATGATGTGTGTTTGTTTTAAGTTATTCTAAAAAAATTGGTTCCTTCATCGGACGTCCACCCGGAGGCGGTCGCCCACCCGGAGGCGGGTGGTTTCATCAGCAAGACTTTGAATCACAGCACCGGAAATCTTTTCCCGGACATCTACTACACGGGCAACGCCAATCTGCCGGTCATCCCGCCAGATCCCGAAAGGCATCCCGATCTTGACGCCTTGATTGGCGCCCACGTTGGCCACCACGAGCGAGAGGTCTTCTCTCAGGCTGATGATGATCGCATCGGTAATGCTTGCTGCCGTGGCAGTGGCATCGGCCACACCCAGCGGCATGACCCCGAGCACCGCATTCGCTGCCCGCAGGGTGGACTCGATTTCCATCCTCAACTCCGGATCAACGTCTTCCGCCTTTTTAAAGTGCATCTCCAGCAAATCGTTGAGCAGGAGAATGGCACCGGCGAGTTTTTCGCGTTCATCCATCGCAACTTGTAAGTCGGCAATGGCCGTGAGGAGTCGCTGCTCCAGCTTCGAGCGGTCGGTCCCGATTGCATCGAGGCCGAGTGCTTCAAGCTGGAGGCGTGTCTCCGCATACTGGCGGCGAAACACTTCCGCTTCGGCATTCGAGATCGCCAGGCTCTCACTGAGTTGGCCTATGGATTGACGAGCGGCTGCCAGTTGCTCGCGCAATTGACGGTTCTCCTCAACCACAGATCCCAGCGTGAGCTGCGCTTCTGTGAATTCAATATCTAAATCTGACAAAGAGCTATGCTGCCCGGAGGGTAAGGCTTGCGCCCATGCTCCAGTGGCAGCGAGTGAAATTGCAACACACACTCCGCGTAATACCAGCCATCGAAGCCGGTCGGCACGCAAGCGGAGTTGCAGGTTCACTTATTTTGAAACTTTCGCAGTATGCGATCCGTGCTTTTTAAAGGTACGGGTCGGCGAAAATTCTCCAAGTTTATGGCCCACCATATTCTCGGTAACAAAGACAGAGATGAAACTCTTGCCATTGTGCACGAGGAATGTGTGCCCCACAAAATCGGGTGTAATCATGGACCGGCGGGACCAGGTCTTGATGGGTTTTTTGGTGCCACTGTCGGTCATCTTATCGATTTTCTCGATCAGATGCGATTCAACGAAAGGGCCTTTTTTCAGGGATCTAGCCATAAAATTTGATTATTTCTTCTTCTTGCGGGACACGATAAAGTTGCTGCTGGTCTTGTGCTTCGCCCGGGTCTTGTAACCCTTCGCAAGCTGGCCCCATGGGGAGACGGGGTGCTGACGTCCGCCACCACCTTTGGAGCGGCCTTCACCACCACCATTCGGATGGTCAATCGGGTTCATCGCCATACCGCGAACGGTCGGGCGGATGCCCAGCCAGCGGCTGCGTCCAGCTTTGCCGGAGACGACGTTCATGTGATCGGTATTGCCGACCTGGCCCATCGTGGCATAAGCGGTTGCGTGAATCTTGCGGATCTCACCGGATGGCATTTTCACGAGAGCGTATTCGCCTTCGCGGTTGCTGAGCACGACGGACTGACCGGCACTGCGTGCGATCTGACCACCACGTCCGGGGATTAACTCGACGTTATGAATATTCGAACCCAATGGGATCTTGGAAAGCGGAAGCGCGTTTCCCAACTCTGGAGCTGCATCCGGACCGGCGATGATTTTTGCACCCACCTTGAGGCCGTTTGGCGCCAGGATGTAGGCTTTCTCGCCGTCCTCGTATTTAACGAGGGCGATGCGTGCGGTGCGGTTCGGATCGTATTCGATGCCCACCACTTCGGCGTGATCTCCGCGGCGGAGACGCTTGAAGTCGATGATGCGGTAACGGCGCTTGTGACCGCCACCGATGTGGCGTGAGGTCAGGCGTCCGGTGTTATTGCGTCCGCCGGATTTTTTCAGCGGGCGAAGCAACGATTTCTCGGGCTTGTCTTTGGTGATCTCATCAAATGCAGGAGTCGCTTTGTAGCGCTGCACCGGAGTGAGTGGTCTAAATGTTTTAATGGCCATGGGATTGGTGTCTCGTTAGTGGCTTCGTGGCTTAGGCGAGGTCGATGGTGTCGCCCTCTTTGAGCTGAACGATGGCTTTTTTCCAGTGTGCGCGGCGACCGAAGTCGGCCCGGCGCTCACGGCGTTTTTTGCCGGCGTAGTTGCAGGTGTTCACGTCGATGACTTTCTTGTTAAAGAGCGCCTCGACGGCGGCCTTGATCTGAAGCTTGTTGGCGCGGGGCTCTACCTCGAAGACGTATTTGTTTTCGGTCTCGCCAAGGATCGTGCTCTTCTCAGAGAGGCGGATGTTGCGGATGATGTCGGATGGATCATTCATGATTTGAGAGTCCTTTCTGCAAGGGCTCCGAGGGCTTCGGATG
>JBGTCP010000250.1:0-6962 GCA_041748815.1 Chthoniobacterales bacterium | reverse complement strand
CAAGCTGCTCTACATTCTCACGTTGTATCGCCGGTTGCTGCAGGATCCGGATCTGGATGTGCATCCCCGCGTGTTCATTTTTGCTGCCAAGGCCGCACCAGGATATTTCCTGGCGAAGAGCATTATCAAGGCGATCAATGCGGTGGCAGCGAAGATCAATGGTGATCCACGCATTAAGGGCAAAATCAAGGTGGCATTTCTGCCGAACTATCGCGTTTCGCTGGCATCAAAAATCATCCCCGCTGCGGATGTCTCGGAGCAAATCTCCACTGCCGGCAAAGAAGCATCGGGCACTGGCAACATGAAACTGGCGCTCAACGGAGCCATCACTATTGGCACTCTGGACGGCGCCAATGTGGAAATCCTTGAGGAGGTCGGCGAGGAGAATATTTTCATCTTCGGCCTGACCGTCGATGAGGTAGAAGCTTTGAAATCAAAGGGCTACAATCCGCGGGATTATTATGAAAACGTTGCTGAGCTGAAGCTGGTGGTCGATTGGCTGGGATCGAATTTCTTTACGCCTGACGAGCCGGGAATGGTTCTGGATCCCGTGCGCCACAGCCTTTTGGAAGGCGGGGATCCGTATCTTGTGCTTGCTGATTATCGGGCTTACTGCGACGCGCAAACCAAGGTCGACGCAGCTTATAAAAACCGTAAGCAGTGGGCTTCGATGGCGGTGCGCAATACTGCACGCTGCGGGAAGTTTTCCAGCGATCGCACCATTCGTGAATACGCGGAAGACATCTGGAATCTGCCCAAAGTACCAGTGTCCTGAGTTTGCAAACTTGGTTTGCGCTTTTCAATGACAGACGCGTTTGAAATGCTGCGGGCCATCCTCACATGACTTCTTCTGCCAAACTTGACGCCATCCTTTCGCTGCCACCGGCAATGGCGGATGCTTTTGCCGCGCTCTACTCCGCGCGTTATCCGGGGATCCAGACTGCTTCAGATCCCGGGGGAGTTAAGTTGGGATCCGGGGGCGGAGTTGCTTGCACGTTAATTGAAGCATGGCGGGCGAGCGGAGTGGCTGAGTTTGCAGCGTGGTTGGAATCCAGTAAAAAATTGCTACTCATGGCAGGCGGGCAGAGCCGGCGGTTGCCGGCGTATGCGGCTGAGAGCAAAGCGCTTCTTCCCATGCCGGTGATGCGGTGGAACCGGGGCGAGCGCCTGGACCAGACTCTGCTTGATGTGCAGATGCCCACGTATGAAAACGTCCTCACATCGGCACCCTCGCAGTATCGGGCAATGGTCACCAGCGGCGACGTGCTTCTGAGATTCGGCCACCGGCTGCCGCCAATGCCAGAGGTCGATGTCCTGGGGCTTGGCATGTGGGTGAGTCCCGAAGTCGCCAGCCATTTCGGTGTCTTTTTCCTCAAACGCTCGTCGCCGGAGGAACTGGCATTTTTTCTTCAAAAACCCGAGCCTTCAAAAATCCGCGATCTAGCCGAAGAGTATTACTACCTGGTGGACACTGGCATGTGGCTCCTCTCGGCGAAGGCGGTGGCTGCGCTAATGCGGAAATGTGGCATCGGGCATGTTGCCGCGGATTCGGTGCCTCGCGAATATGAACTGTATGCCGGATTTGGTCTGGGACTTGGTAATGCTCCGACATCGTCGGATGCTGAGCTGGCGGATCTTACCGCTGCTGCGCTTCCACTTCCCGATGCAGAATTTTACCATCTCGGGACAAGCCGACAGTTGATTGAATCCTGCGAAATTCTGCAGAACCTTCAGCTGGATCAAACCAAGATATCCGGGGCGAGTGTGCGCCAGCACCCCGATCAATTTATCTTGAACTCAAAGTTTGAAGTGGATCGTTCGAAGCAGTCGATTGGTGCGCTCTGGGTGGAGAATGCTCAGGTTCCCGCGAGTTGGACTTTGACCGGAGAACATGTGATCACCGGAGTGCCAGAGAATGCCTGGTCGCTGAACCTGAGTCGCGGTCAATGCCTGGAGCTTGCTCCGGTTGGGGAAACCAGCTGGGCGATCCGGCCATACGGAATGGATGATGCATTCCGAGGTGCGCTAAATGCGTCGAACATATACTGGATGGGAGAAGCGGTGGCCACCTGGTTTGAAGTCCGCGGAATCAGCTTTGAAGATGCGGGCATTGCGGCGGATTGTGATCTGCAACTTGCCCCGATCTTTCCGGTCGTCGAACCATCGGACCTGGATGGCGGATTCATCCAGTGGATGCTAAGCGGGGTGGATGCCACGTATCGAATGAAATGGCTGGCAGCAAAGCGCATCTCAGCAGCGGAAATCTCGGAACAAACGAACCTGGCCCGTCAGCTCCAGCAACGCATCCGAAGCCAGCAAGGCTCCATAACTAACATGACGGAAAACTATCGCAAGAATGCTTTCTACCGGCTGGATCTCGGAGCTGTTGCTAAAAGTCTGGTCGAAGTTGGGGGGAATCTTGAGCATTGCCCCGGACCTGAAGATCCCATTGTTCTGGCATCCGATGCGATGCTGCGCGGGCGGATTGCGGATCTGCGCAAGGAGCGGGGAGAGGATTTTAAAAGTGCCGCCTTCGGATTCCTGAGGGATCAAATCGTCGGTCGCACCCAGCATGTCGGAGCGGGCATGCGAACCAGTGTGCTTGAGGATCAAATCGTGTGGGCAAGGTCTCCGGTGCGGCTGGATCTGGCTGGTGGATGGTCCGATACCCCACCCTATTGCCTGCTCAATGGTGGAAAAGTGCTCAATCTTGCGGTGGACTTGAATGGCCAGCCTCCGATCCAGGTTTTCGGACGGCTTTCCCAGGAGCCTCAGATTACCTTGAGATCCATTGATCAAGGTTTGGAGACCCGCGTGCGCACCTGGGCGGAGTTGGAGAGCTTCACGCATGTGGGAGATGCGTTTTCCCTGGTGAAAGCGGCATTGGCGCTGGCGGGATTCCATCCGCGATTTAACGACAAGCTGCAAGTGAACAATCTGGCAGACCAGTTGCGGGCTTTTGGCGGAGGCGTTGAGCTGACGCTTCTCAGCGCGGTACCGAAAGGTTCAGGTCTCGGGACGAGCAGCATCCTTGCGGCAACGGTGCTTGCCGCGCTCTCGGAGATGTGCGGTCACGGCTGGGACAAGAATGAAATTTTTCAACGGACCATAGCACTGGAACAACTGCTCACCACGGGCGGAGGATGGCAGGATCAGGCCGGCGGGATCCATCGCGGGATCAAGTTGATTGAGACGCGTCCCGGATTTGACCAATCCCCGCAGATCCGCTGGTTGCCGGAGCACCTGTTTCGTGGAGACTATGCGAACCGGAGGGTGCTTCTCTATTACACCGGCATCACGCGGCTTGCTAAAGGGATCCTGCAGGAAATTGTGCAAGGCATGTTCCTCAATTCCCGCTCTCATCTTGCTGTGCTCGATGCGCTGGCGGACCATGCTGAGTCGGCTTACGAAGCAATTCAAAGTGGCGAATGGGATGCGCTGACCAGCGCGGTGGCGCGGAGTTGGCAACTGAACTGCGCACTCGATGCAGGGACCAATCCCCCACCCGTCGATGCAATTGTCGAACGCGTTGCACCGAGGTGCAACGCCTGGAAATTGCTGGGTGCGGGAGGCGGTGGCTACCTGTTGCTCTTTGCGAAAAGCGACGCGGACGCCGCATCTTTGCGCACGAATCTCACAGACAATCCGCCGAACGCAAGGGCACGCTTTGTGGATTTCTCAATCTCTGACACCGGCTTACAAGTGACACGCAGTTAACGTCCGGCACCCGGCCAGGTTTCGGGACGCTCCCAAAATGCGTCGTTGCGTCCGCCATAGTAATCCGAAAGCACATCATCCATGAGCTGCGTGGTTCGCAATGCACTCTCCACAGTGCTCACGCTGTGTCCGCGCCCGAGAAGTTCATCGACGATGGATTGAATGAGCGGTTGCTGGACATGCTCGGGGTGCGGGATTGTTAGCGATTGCGTGCGGCCGTCGACGTCACATTGGATGGGTCGCTCTGCAAAAACCGGGAAGGAAATAGTGCCGAGAGTGCCGCGGATCTCGACGTTGTCCTCGTGACTGGAGCCGTAAAAATTCCAACACGCCTGGCCCCTGGCTCCGGCGGTTGTAGTAAAGTGCATGTCCACAAAGTCTTCGCAGCACACAGAGGGCGGGAGTGATCCACACGCCGCTTGCCGCTTAGCCACTGAGCTGGTCAATTGCAGTGGCCCAAGCAAGTGGTCGAGCAAATCCAGCGCATGCGAACCAAGATCCAGGAAAAGTCCGCCGCCGGACGCAGTTGCATCCAGCCGCCACGGAATCTCACCTGGTGAAAGCGCCGCAGGGGGACTTTCGTGTTTGAGTTGAATTTCAAGGACTTCACCGATGCGGCCTTCATCCAGCCACTGTTTTACTTGGACGAAACGCGGAAGCATGCGCCGATAGTAGGCTGCGAATGCCGGAATAGATTTCCCGGCAAATGCATCGAAAATCATGCGGCCCTCCGTTGCATTGCGAGTGAGCGGTTTTTCAATGTAGACCGGTTTACCAGCCTGAGCCACCGCGAGTGCGGCTTCGGTATGAGCACCCGGAGGAGTTGCAATGTAAACCGCATCGACTTCGGGATCTGCCACCAGTGCCTGCATGTCGTCATACCAGCGTGGCACGCCGTGGCGATTTGCGTAATCCTCCGCTTTCGCGGCGTCGCGGCGCATGACTGCAAGCAGAGTTGAGTTCCCGGCCTTCTGAAATCCCGGTCCGCTCTTTTTCTCGGTCACGTCACCGCACCCGATGATGCCCCAGCGGATCTTCCCGGTAGTGCACATGAACGTTGGAGAATTTTACCGGGATGAACCCGATGTTTTCGACGCAATCTTTTCGCGACCGCGTTCAAGGATCTGGCGCTCTGCACGGGTGAGGCTGTGGATGCCGTGCTGCGAAATTTTTTCAAGGATGGGATCAATTTCCGCGCTGATAAATTCATCCGGCGGCAGGTTTTCACGCCGGGTGCGTTCTTCCCGTCGTTCGATTGCGATTCGCTCGACCGGTGAGCGTCTGCCGTATCCGAGCCTGCGGGCGCAGATATAACCCACGACGCACCCCGCGAGATGCGCCGCATGCCCGATGCCATCCGAAGGCGGAAATACCACGAAGAGTAATGAGACACCGAATGCGCCGTAAGCCAGGTATTTTGCCTTCATACGGATCGGCAATATGAAGAACAGAAGCAGCGTGAGTTCTAGCTCAGGCAGGATGGTTGTGAATGCGATGAGCACTGCAAATCCTGCCGCTGAGGCTCCCACTACAGTGCCTGAGGAAGTTGCCAACTGAGCGACTCCACCGAGCAACCCGCCCGCAAAGTAGATGATAAGGAAATTTTTCGGGCCTACCAATTGCTCGAGGTGCCGCCCGGCAAACCAGATGATGAGCATGTTGGCAAAGATGTGGAAAAAGCTCCCATGCAGGAACATGTAAGTCAGAGGCTGCCATAAATACCCGGACGCCATTCCATCGCGGCTGAGACCAAAGAGCTGGGAAAAACGACCGAGCTCATTGGCGTCCAGATCTTTAAAGATGATTTGAAGGACGAAGACGCCGATGTTGATGAACACAAGCGTCTTGACCACGGAGCGACTGCCCGGATGCCATCCCCCGGGCGATGAAAAAGAAGATGGCTGCCACGTTGAGTTCATGCGCGAAGACTAACTCAGTGTTCGGGAGTTGTCGAACGGGAAGATGACCCGGACGTGTCTATCGAAACGCGACTTTCATTTTAATCTGGCACATCGACGGTTTTCCAAACGAGTGTGTGTTAAGGTGCTGTATCAATTTTTATGAAAATCCTCGTTATTGGAAGTGGCGGGCGCGAACACGCGCTCTGCTGGAAACTCGCTCAATCTCCACTTTGCACCGAGGTGCTCTGCGCTCCCGGGAACGCAGGGACAGCAAGGGTGGGACGCAATGTTGACATCCCTGCAAATAACATTGCCGGGCTGGCCGATTTCGCGCAGGAGCAAAACATCGACCTCACGGTTGTGGGTCCGGATGACACGTTGGCGGCTGGCGTGGTGGATGAGTTTGAGGGCCGGGGCTTGCGGATCTTCGGTCCAAACCGGGCAGCGGCAAAACTGGAATCGTCGAAAACATTCGCTAAAGAATTCATGCGGCGGCACAACATCCCGACCGCTGCATCGGGCGAATTTTCTGACTCCGCGGAAGCGCTTCGATTTCTGGACAACGTGCATTATCCGGCAGTGGTGAAGGCAGATGGGCTGGCGCTGGGCAAAGGGGTGATCATTGCTCAGGATCGGCGCGAGGCCGAGGAAGCCGTTCGCTCGATGCTTGAGGAAAAGCGCTTCGGCGATGCGGGCAGTCAGGTTTTGATTGAGGAATTTTTGGTTGGCACCGAGTGCTCGATTCACGCGATTTATGATGCGACTTCGTATCTTGCATTTCCGGCCGCGCGGGACCACAAGCGCGCACATGACGGCGATGAGGGTCCCAATACGGGAGGGATGGGCACGCTTTCGCCGCCACCCGACGTGGATGCAACGACGATGGAGTTGATTCACGAAACGGTTTTGCGCCCGTTTTTACGAGGGATTCAAAAGGACGGTATTGCTTTTCGCGGGATGCTTTTTCCCGGAATCATGCTCACGGGGGACGGTCCAAAAGTGTTGGAGTTTAACTGCCGCTTCGGCGATCCCGAGACGCAGGTATTGTTGCCCCGTTTGAAATCAGACCTCGTTGATATGTTGCTCGCTGCGACTGACAACCGTCTGGCAGAGCACACGCCCGAATGGAATTCGCGGGCTGCCGTGTGCATCGTGATGGCATCAGGCGGGTATCCAGGCGACTATGCCAAGGGGCTTCCGATTTCAGGACTGGACGACGCTCAATTGGTTTTTCATGCGGGCACGCGCGGGGAGGACGGGATGGTTGTGACCGCAGGCGGGCGGGTGCTGGGGGTCGTTGGAATGGGTGCGGATCTGGCCACGGCGCGCGCCGAGGCGTATGAA
>JBGTCP010000249.1:0-3487 GCA_041748815.1 Chthoniobacterales bacterium | reverse complement strand
GGCATCTTCAACAAAACCGGCGCCGGCATTGCCACGGTGCAGTCTGCCGCTCTCGGCACCGCCGCCAACAGCGGCACCCTGCATGTTCAGGCCGGGACATTGGCTTTCAGCACCGCCCTCACCAACAGCGGCAACATCCGGGGCAACGGCACATTGCAGACAGCCGGTATCACCAGCACGGGCGGCAACTTTGCGGCCGGCAACAGCATTGGCACCCTTACCCTTGCGCTCGCGGCCCCAAGCCAAGTCATCGATTTTGATTCACCCACCACCTTCACTTTTGAACTGGGAACACCCGATGGCGTCGCAGGTGTGAACAACGACCTCATCGCTTTTACCGGTCTTAATACCACCGGAACCAATGTACTCTTCGACAACAACACGGTGAACTTCACCAATGCCGGCGGACTTGGCGAGGGTCTCTACACGCTCTTTACCTTCGACCAGGCAAATCGCTACACCGGCACCCTGAACATCGGCAGCGGCCTCGAGAGCTTCTCTGGCAGCAGCTTCTTCTATAACATCGACAATATTCAACTCAACCTCATCCCCGAGCCAGGCACGGGGGCCTTGTTGCTTGGAGCCTTCGGATTGCTCGCAATCCGCTCCCGCCGCCGACTGAGATAACACCTGCAAAATTCCTGATAAAGGGCGGCATCCGGCAACGGATGCCGCCTATTTTTTGCCTGGCAACGCCTGACACGGCGAATCGCAAAAAGCTACCGCACAACCCACGATCCCCGACCACCGCGAAGCGTCTTGGAGTGCGCAAGTCCTCTACCGCTTTGGATCGTGCCCGCCCCCAGCAAAGCCGTTCCTTTGCCAGAACGCTTTAGCCTAAATACGGCAGTTGAACCGCTAATAAACGCGAATGGACGCTAATCACCAAGGACTTACAAAAGGTAAATCGTTCACCCGCCGGGTGAACGATGGCGTCGGTGTATTCCTCTTATCCTCAATGCTTTATTCGTGTTTATTGGCGTCCATTCGCGGTTTTTAGTTTTAGACCCTCGCCAACCCAGCACTTCTATGAGTCACATTTTCCCCACGAGTTACAGACCGCACACGGTGGGAGATGGTGAGAGCTACGGCAGCATTTGGAGTGCACGAGTCCTCCCGCGCTTTGGATTGGAGAGGTGGCAGTGGGTGGCGTCGATCCAAAGCGGTAGAGGACAACCGCACTCCAAGACGCTTCGCGGCTGGTGGGGCATCATGCCATGGGCACATTTGCCATGGGCTGTTGGATCTTTACGCCATAAGCAGCCGCCTTCGTGCAGGATGCCTCCAGCCAGTTCACCATCGGCGATTCGCACGAAAACCGCCCTCACTGCTCGCCGATGAATTCGATCTCATCGATATAAAACTCGTCGCTGCTGTCACCAAGAGTGCGCCCGTCGATCTGAATCTGAAAGTTCGAAGAGGTGAGGTTGTGGATTGCTGGATCCAGATGGATGATCTCATCGCGCCATGTGTTGTCCGAATTGGATGGAGTCGCGGTGAGCACGGTTTTCCAGCTTCCAGAGTAGATCCTGACCGTGGCGCTCTTGCCTGGCTTGATGTTGTGTGCTTTCCACCGAAATCGCAGGGTCACGGCACCATGGTTGCGGATATCGCTGACCCGGCGTTGGGCGTATTGGGCACCGAGCACCCGGAGATGGCCCGTGCTGCCCGGCGCGACGCCGCCCGCACTGGTGATGGAAGCCCCTGCATAGAGGTTCCATGATTGGGCCCAGCCACTGCCTCCGCTGGCGGTCAGGCCATCGAAGTTGTGCTCGGCGATTGTCACTCCCAGCAGCTCGAAATCGTCGATTTGTTCGAGATAAGCAATGATCTCCGCCTTCTGGGCATTGCTCAGGCTTTGCGCATTGCCATGGCCGGTCTGGTTGAGCACTGCCAGAAGATCGGGCGCAGAGCCGTTGTGAAAATACGGGGCACCGTTCCACAAGCCGCGAAGTGTCGGTGTGTCGAAGGATCCTCCGGTCCCAACATTGTGGGTGGCGAACGTGCGGCTGTCAGTGAGGTCGTTGCCACCGTGGCAGCTCATGCAATTGAGAGTCTGCAGTCGTGCCTTTCCCGCGACTGCGGCGGTCGTGAGCTCGCCGGAGAGCGTGCGCTTGGGACTTCGTCCATGCTGGGCAAGACTGGTGACGTATGCCGCCAAGGCATCAAGTTCGGCACTGAAGCCTGCTTTCGTGTTGCCGAGGGGGGTGTTGCTAGTGTTGAAATCGGCATCGGCCATGAAACCTTCACCGCCGAATTCCTCCCGGATATCGTGCTCAAAATCCTGGATCTCATCGAAATTCCCGGTCCAATGCACCCTGCCATGTCCCGTGCCGCGTCGCCCACGCAGGTCGATGGTATTTCGCAAACCCTGGCCGCGGGCGGTGAAGTTCCAGGTGCGTCCGTCATGGCCGCCATCGAGATGGCAGGAAGCGCAGGAGAGGTAGCCATCGGCACTCATGCGGGGATCGGCAGCGTTGTAGAAGATCTGTTTGCCGAGCAGCACTTCGGAGTTGAGCGTCTCGTTGGCCCCTGTGCTGATGGTTGCCAGCTTGGTCATCTCGGAGCCGGACGCTTGATTGAGGGCCGCAGTGTCGAATACCGACACGGAGCGCCCCATGAAGTTCATGACGAACAAGCGCGAGGCGTCTGCATTCAAGACCAACCCTTGGGGCGCGAGCCCGGTATCACCGCCCGAGACCGGGCTTCCTGTCACAGCGTCCACCACACGGACCAAATTATTGCCTTGGAAGGTGACGAATGCGAGGTCGCCGTAGGGCGAGAAGGTCACTGCCGAGGGCAGTTCGTGGTTATCCACGTCGATCCTTGTGCTGGGATTCTCGGAACCCGTTCCAAGGTTGATACGGGCAAGACCGGCCCGAAGAGTCGATTCGAAAGTGAGATTGGCATTGAGGATGTTATCCTTCTTGTGAGGCACCCAGAGGCGTTGGCCATCGCGACTCACAGCCATTTCCATCAGGTAATTGGGTAACCCCGGGCCTTGGTTGCTGTCGGTTTCAGTCGTGGTATCGATGCCGAGCGCGATCGTGGCAGGCGATGAGAAGGTGCTGCCATTCCACATCGTGCGCAGGACTTCACCCTGCGTGTCGGCGGCCGGCGAAATATGGCGCGCGACGTGCACGGTCTGCGAATCGGCCGAGACGGTGATCGACCGGATGTGCTTCCCGAGTTCCACCGAGCCAAGCAAAGCGCCGCGATTCGATCCCGATCCGCTCAAGGCAATGAGTTGCCCGGTGGAGGGGAACGATACAAACGCCGTCGAACCGGTGGGCGCGAAGGTGACGCCATACGGAGCGCCGCCATACCGGAAATCGAGAATACCGAATACAGAACCCAGCACGCCAGTGACGGGGAGGTTTGTGCTGCCATTGAGCAGGTAGATGTTATCGCTCCCTTCGCAGGTCACCCAAATGGCTCCGTCTGGTGCACGGGCGATCGTCTGGGGACTCGCACCGACCTCGTATTC
>JBGTCP010000248.1:0-2505 GCA_041748815.1 Chthoniobacterales bacterium | reverse complement strand
AGTTTTTGAGTAAATCGATCCGGTCTCATGGGAGACTTATTTTACTCAATTCTGCCCGGAATTTCAACTTTGATGCGAGGCACAACAGGCATCTGCGATCTGTTACTCCACGAGCGAATCGTAGGCGTCGAGGAGACGATCAACCACCGCAGGGGACGCGTTATGACCCATGAGTCCGATCCGCCAAATTTTCCCTGCGAGCGGTCCCAGTCCGGCTCCGACTTCGATCCCGTGTTCCACCAGCAATTTTTTGCGGAGGCCTGCTTCGTCGAAGCCTTCCGGCAAGCGCAATGTGGTGAGCGGATTTAACCGGTCCTCTTCTCGCACGAGTGGTTCAAACCCGCGCTTACGCATTGCTGCGATGAGATATCCAGCTGCCTCCGCATGTCTCTGGATCCGTGCATCCAAGCCCTCTTCGAGCACCTCAGCGAGTGCTTCATCCAGAGCGGTCACCATGCTGATCGGAGCGGTGTGGTGGTAGCTGCGCCCGCCACCGCCATCGACGTAAGCGAGAATTTCTTTGAGATCGAGGTAAAAACTGGCAGCAGGCGTTTTGCGATGCTGATAGACCTCACGGGCACGCTCGGAGACCGTGACCGGTGAAAGGCCGGGAGGGCATGCGAGGCACTTTTGCGTGCCGGAGAATGCGAGATCCGCTCCCCATGCATCGAGCTCAACGGGCATGCCGGAGAGAGATGTGACGCAATCAACAGCCAGCAGCCCTCCGTGTGCATGCAATGCTTCGCCGAGTTGATCGACCCGCTGATACACTCCGGTGGAAGTCTCGCCATTCACAACTCCGCACAATTTGGGTTTATGAGTTTCGATGGCCTCCAACAAACGCTCTTGCGGGATGGCTTCGCCCCATGGCGCCTCGACGCGCACCACTTTGGCCTGCATTTTTTCGGCCAGGTTCGCCATGCGCCCGCCGAAAACTCCGTTTACTCCAACGACGAGCGTGTCGCCTGCTTCCAGAAAATTCACGAGCAAAAACTCCATACCTGCACTGCCGGTGCCCGACACTGGAAAAGTGATGGAATTCTTTGTTCCCATAACAGTGCGCAACCGGGATTTGCAGCTTTCCATAATTTCGAGAAATTCGGGGTCCAGATGCCCAACCATCGGTCGGCCCAACGCATCGCGAACGCGTTGGGAGATGTTGCAGGGACCGGGACCAATGAGAAGTTTTTCGGAAATAGACATGGGCATACTTTGCATCACATCCTGAATCTTTCCAATCAGAAAAGGGCGCTACACCGTTGGAGCAAGCACGTGGTCGGCCACATTCTCAGCAGCATGTCCGCTCTTGAGGTCAGCAATCACCTCAGCAAAAGCCTTGAGCATCTGAGACCTGTGGGTGTCATCGACAAGCAACCGGCGCGTCGCGGCAGCCAGCTTCGCGGGAGTTGCTTGGTGCTGAATGAATTCGGGGACCACTTCACGCCGGGCCAGAATGTTTGTGATGCCGATGTGTTTGAGACGAATGAGCAACCGGGCCGGGATGTAAGTGAGCCAAGACACGCGATAGACCAATATGAACGGCAGCTGAAAAAACGTAGCCTCCAAGGTCACGGTTCCGGAAGCCATTATCCCGGCGGATGCCCGTTGCATCAACTCCCGCGCCTCACCGACTACGATTTCCGCTGGCAGGTTTTCATAAACTCCGAGTTCCGCTTGCATGAGATCTGCAAGTTCAGGGCGGGCGGCAGATGCCTCGAATTTGAGACTTGGGTCCTGCGCATGCAGACGCCGGGCGGCAGCGAGCATCACAGGGAAAATTTTCCGCACCTCCCGGGCGCGGCTTCCAGGCAAAAGCCCAATGAGGGCAGGATCGCGCGGTTCACCAGTGCGTTGTTTTTCCAGACTATCGATGAGCGGGTGCCCGACAAATTCCGTGCGCAGCCCGGATTCTTCGTAAATCTGCTTCTCAAATGGAAAAATGCAAAGCATGAGATCGAGGATCTTCGCCATCTTTGGAATGCGTCCGCGGTTCCATGCCCAGACTTGCGGGCTGATGTAATAGATCAATTTCGCAGCGCATCCACGTTTTCGAAGCGCTGCGGCAAGGCGCAGATTGAAGCCGGGATAATCAATGAACAAAACCACATCCGGCTTGAGTTCGTCGATCTGCCCGAGCATTCGGTCAAATTGATTGCGGAAATAGCCGTAGTTGCGGATCACATCGATCACGCCGATGACTGCATTCCCGGTCCAGTTCAGAAAATCGTCTCCAGCCAGTGCCTGCATTTTCGGGCCACCGGCACCGTGGACTTCAATGCCCGGGTCACGTCTCTGCAAAGCAGTGAGGATTTCCGCCCCGTGCGCATCTCCGCTTGCCTCGCCTGCGATAACAAAGATGCGCATTATTCTGGCGTGAGCATGCCCTTGGCCGGGATTGCTTCCCAAATTTTGCGTGTGATTTCCAATGAAAGCTCTAGCGCTGCTGTGGCCTCGAAGCCGGAAACGGCAGGTCGTTTGCCCATGCGGGCACAATCGATAAACGCG
>JBGTCP010000247.1:0-17879 GCA_041748815.1 Chthoniobacterales bacterium | reverse complement strand
CGGTTTTCATCCGGGTGGAAGCGGTTCAAATCCTCCCTCGCCAGCCATGTGTGAAAAGTATCTGTCACCTGCTCCTCCAGCCGCTCTGCGACATAGGCTTCGCGGCGTAGCGGCGGACAGGTCCGGGCGACGCATACCACTGCGGCATGCGTTCGATAGCCATAGTGCGGAATCAAAGTGGGATGCTCGATATCGTCGAGCGACACCTTCTCACCGCCAACGGCAAAGCGTCGGCCCACAAAAGGATGACTTAAAGCCATGACGCTTTCGACCGGGTAATGATCGAGGATATAATCCATGGCGAAGGCATTGTATGCATTGATGAGCGCCGCCGAGAGTTCGGCTCCCTCAGCCTCGGTCTGAGGTGCCGGGGCGTATTGGTCCAGATAATCTTTGAGCGCCTGCCTGTCCTTCGGGTGATTGAGCCAGGCGGAGTAATCGACCAACCCTCGCTCATTGACGTAGGTTTTCAGGAGACGCGTATAATCGCTGTGATCGATGCCCGCAGGGATGCGGACGACTTGGTCGCGACCGGTCTCAATCTCCCGTTGGGCCGGCATCAGCGCGAGTCCAATGCCTGCGACCACCAAAATGGCCAGTCCAACAATGACGATGTACTTCTTTTGCATATCAGTTATCCTTCTCCACATCCGGTTCTGTTTTTTTAATCGCACGCCGGGCGATGATAGTGACATAAATGGTCACCGCAGCCGTCGCGATGAGCCCCACTACAAACATGGTGATCTCCATCGGAGTGCGTCCGGCTTCACCGGCTGCGGCTTCAATCCCCGCTCGCCCGGCAGCTCCGAGATACACATAGAGAAACGTGCCCGGCATCATGCCGATCCAACTTGCCAGCACGTAGGGCCAGAACTTAATCGCAGTAAGACCATACAGATAATTCTGCACATTGAAAGGGAACAACGGACTCAGCCGCAGCAATCCCACGATCTTCCATCCCTCCTTGCCGACGGCCCGGTCAATGGCTGCAAACTTGGGATAGTCCTTCGCCTTTTGTTGAATCTTGTCCCGTGCAAAATACCTACCGATGAGGAAGGCGCATGCCGCGCCGAGTGTTGAGCCAATAGAGACCACTACAAACCCCCAGCCAACTCCAAAGGCGAATCCAGCGCCCAGTGTGAGAATCGCGCCCGGCAGAAAGAGGATGGTGGCCACGATATAGGTCACGATGAATATGAGGAGACCGACGGCACCAAGACCCTCCACCCATTGGTTAAACGTCTTCAGCCACTCACCCACCGGCAGCACCTGCGTGGCCACAATAAGAGCGAGCACGACCCCGCCCATAGCGATCCATTTCCAGGGAAAGCCTCCCTTTTTTTCCTGATCGTCTGCTGTGGCTGTGGATGTGGTCATACCTGTAAGAGGCAGGAAGCGGGAGTTTATTCCAATATGCCGGGAGTTGAGCGGTTCACGGTTGCGTGAGCTTGAGGCCGTGAAAATATTTGCGGAGGTAGCTGCGGTCGCTTGCAGCAAGTCCTTGGCAATCGGTCATTGAGTGGGCACCGATCAGGAAGTCGTGGACCAGATGCTCGCAAGTGCGATCCATCCTTCGTCTGGATGACTTGAACTCTTATCGCTGGGAGGACTCATGCCTAATTCCTTCGTGATGCCAGAGCTGAGTCGGCGCTGAGCAGATTGTCGTTTTGCCGGAGCAGGAATAAGGCCACGCATGCGGCCAGCATCGGCCATGCAGCGAAGAACAGCAGATTTTCGAATGGATTGATATATTGCCTCCAGGAGGAGAAAGTTGACACGGTGTGCATCGCCAGCACCAGGCCATAGCTCCACGTCCTCCACAGTCCCGCCACAAAAGCCAGCACAATGGCGAGTTGCACAATCCCGATGATCGCCAGAGCAGTCGTGCTGATGCCTCCGATCAGGTAAAAGTTTTCAAACACTTTGGCCGCGTGTTCCGGCTGCACCAGTTTGTCAATAGTCCAGAAGAACATCACGATAAAGACGCCCAGTCGCAGTAGAAACAGTGAGATCTGAAGGCGGCGCAGATCAACGGCAGTCGAAGGAGTCGTTTTTAGTTCCATTGGTATAGGAGGGTGAGTCGTCGCTTTTATTCCCCGGAATCGGAAACTGCGACGAATGGGAGTCCGATTCTTTCGTAAGAAGCGCAACAATTCATGCAAGTGCGGTCTGATGGTTAGACAAACCGGAGTCCGGGAGTCACTCGCTGCGGGCCAAGAGCATCTCAAAGTGGAGCCATGGCCGCTCAGGGTGCTTTGATGACTTCGAGGATTTCCTGCGGTTCCAGGCGGACTTTGTAGTCCTCGTTGACATGGGCGAAGCGGATAACGCCGTCGGTGCCGACGACGTAAACGGCGGGGTGTGGCAGGAGGTGGTGGGTCTGGCCGGAGGCGGCTTCGAGGTCGATCTGGTATTCGCTTTTGTATTTGGAGACAAGTTCGGCGGGCACTTGGAACGTGATGCCGAAGCCTTTGGCGGTTTCCATGGTGCTGTCGGAGAGCAGCCGGTAGTTGAGTTTTTCGCGGTCGGGAGTTTCCGCAAGTTTGGAGGGTTGGTCAGGGCTGATGGCGAGGATCTGATGACCGGCAGCGAGGATATCGGATTCGATAGCGACCAAGTCGGAGAGATGGCGCGTGCAATAAGGACACCAGCCGCCACGGTAGAAGATGAGCACGGCAGGTTTTTCTTTCACAAGGTCGCGCAGTTTGATTTCGGTACCGGATTCGTCCCGCAGGGTGGTATCTGGGATTGTGTCGCCGACCGCAGCGGGTGCGGCTGAAAGTTGACCACAGAGGGCACAGAGGAACACGGCGGATAGGATAAGGAATTTCATGGGCTTTTAATTTTTTGGGGTGGCTGGACTGGGCATTAATTTACTGCCACATCATGCATTGGCAAATTATCGCGAAGGGGACATGGTTTGTGAACAATTCCTGCCCTTGATGCAAAAGGGGCAAAATGCAAATTTGTGTCGCGGTTGACCTTCACTAAATCCTATTATGAGCCCATATAGTTACCTGCGAAAGTTCGCTGAGAAAATACCGAAATGGCTTTCGGAATTTCAAGATTCAGACGGCTTCAGTCGCGAACATTTTTTTGCTTCCCGCGTTGTTTATTACCCGGGTGCAGGAACCGACGGACATCCGGTGAAACTCTTCGGGTCGACTCACTGCGCACATTGTTTTGTTTACGCAGACTACGGTGTTTCACAGGACAGGTTGGAAACTGAGCTTGCACATTCCACGCGGCACTTCAATGGATACCACACCAAATCCAGAATTAAACTTACTGAAAAAGATTTGGCTCCCAGCGGTTGGATACCGCATGTCCAACCCGGCCCCGTCCGACTCCGAGATCCTGGAATTATGCCATTTGGATTTCTTGAAATCCTTGAGCGAGACGACGGGATGGACGACGACCATGGTCCAGAGCGGCTTGCCATCTTATTTCTCGGTGCAGATGGTATTGCCGCATACAATGCGCTGTTTTGCCAGAGTGACAGCACTGCAAAGCCGTTCGCCATTGTGATTCAAGATCACGGATTCGGCGGCAACTACGATTCTTTTGGCGGAGGGAGCTTGCTGGAACGTGGGGCGATTCACGGACATGTGCTTCCCCGCTTTCTATTGGTCGCTGAACGCAGCAAACCCTGGAAAGGGTTCTCACGTATTCAGGGAATTGATGGAGATCCGGGCGGAATGCATTCCAGTCGCCGATTCCTCCATGAGCAGGACGAAGCGTAAATTACATCCACGGATCTGATCCGCAGCTTGGATTGCTCTCAGTCGCCCAGCCAAGTGAAAATGGAACTGGCACCTTACCTCGCCACTTTTATGGATAAACCACGCCATTTCCGTTGGACTGACACCTTGAATTGAGATGAGCATAGGAGATTGCCACATGAAAACCAATTCTACCAAGCATGGAACTCCGCTGAACTTCAACGCAGATTTCGAAGAGTTGGTTTCTCGTAAGGCGCTGGATGCCTTACGGCTGGCACTAAGTGAAAGCGGGCATTTTCCGACTAAACCTGAGCCGGATTGGGAGGAAATGTGCGCCGGGGAAGTGCTCGCGAGTTGCGGAGACCAGGCGGGGACGGCTGTCCGGTGCTTGGAGCGACTGTGGCTATTGCCTTTCCGTAGGTTTGAAGCGTGTTCGGCGCTGGTGGTATATTATTTCAGCAAGTTTCAAGTCGACCAGCGGGCGTTGCGGAAGAGCCTGGATGGCGGGGCGCTTTGCGATGCCTTCCATGTCGTTGTCGGGATGCTGCTCCAAGGCTGCGCTAATTTCCCCGGTGAACCACACCTTGTCGCGGAAGACTTGCGGCGTGCTATCGAGTCAGCTTCAGACAATGAGCGAAGCCGCGTTTTACCATTGGCTCGCTTGTTCGCGGCAGCTGCGGATGGACGATGCGGTGCCAACCGGACCGTTGCCGATCACGCTGACGAAATTGCACTCTTTGAGCGCCGTGCCCGACACGGGGATTTCGACGCAGTCGTCCAGTCCCAACACAAGATGCGCAGTTTCGAGGAGCAGCTTGCGGAAAATCCAGAGTTCCGCTCGGAATGGAAGACGTTGCTTTCCGATTTTGGTGATGTTGTGCGTTTCGATGCCGGTGGCATCGTGCGGCGCAGCCCACTCACAGAACGGAGCGGGAGGCGTGCGCCGCATCCGGCGGATGCGTCGGGGCAATTCCAGCAAGCCTTTGACGTGTTTTGCTGGAAGTGGTTTCTCTACGGCATGATGCGGGACGCGTCAGGTGATCATCCGCTTGTGCAGAAAGTTACCTGCACTTTCGGACCCTACGGCACGACAATTTTTATTCCGGGATATTGGAGTCTCGATCCACACCGCGACATCAAATGGTCGACCGTGTCGCGGCTCCATGGTGCGCGTGGTGTGTCGCGCCAAGGTGAAAAGCTGGACCGCAACCGCAGTCAGGCATCCGCTCAAAGCAGGAAGGCGCAGGCTGCCAACGTGGAGGCGAAAGCGAAGGGATTGCGAGGCGAAAAGCGCATGGCTTTCATCAAGCAGAAGGCGGGTTTGGATCAGCGCACCGATGACGCGCAAGTGCGTCGATTGTTGCGGCGGAAGGCATAGATGGTCAATTGAATCGCAACCGTTTCGATGGCTGGGTGAAGAGGTTGCGTGATGACTCAGGGGCGTGGACGCTGGCGGCTGGCAACAACCTCGCTGCGGACTCGACCATTGATCCGGCCTCGAAAGCACAGATCGCCGCGCCGCCGCTCCCGTCGATGCGTGCCAGTGATGTCAGCACGTCGAAATAGTAAAACGAATCCCCGAAATTCCGACCAGCGAGCATGTCGGCAAGGTGAGACGGAAGCTCGTTCAAGAACTCTTCGCGAGGTTGAGCCATCATGCCCCTCATGCGATGCAGGGCGGTGAGGCCACGGGAGATTTCATCAACGTCCACCCAACGTTCCAGTAAAAATGGATTACGGCAGCATTGGCGTACCACGACTGTTCCAACTGCCCTTCCAGGAAGCGGTTCCCACTTCGAATATACACGGCCAACGTGAAAGCGGTCCGCTGGTATCCTGCTAGCCGTCGCAACCCCCAACACTTCGATGAGGTCCATGTCCGGTGATTCGATGGACGTGCGGTTCAGCATCGAATGCAGAAGCGTTAACTCTGCAAGGTATTGAAGGTGGGTGTTCATGCTCCGAGCATGCCACGGCTACTGTCTTACGGGGAGGACGGGAAATGTGGACATTGATTGAGATTGACGATTCGTTGCCCGCAAAATACGTTCGTGTCATGAATCCACAGAGCCTAGTCACCGAAATCCAAAAAGTAATGATGCAGCACCAAAAACTGCTTTTAATTCCTATATTGAGAAGATCAAAGTTCGAAAAGTGGCTTCAGCTGGAGTTGGCTCATACGATAGCAAATGAATCAGGCGTTGAGCGAACCATGCAGATAGAAGCACAACTTCCAGATGGCGGGTTTGCCGATTTATTGGTAACTGAAAGTGGCGTAAAAAAATACATCGAGCTGAAAACGTGTAACACAAGCTATCGTGTTGCTGGGGTTGAACCACGAACTAGACCAATTACTAACAATATCGCCTCTGTGATTGCGGACGGATTTAAGTTAGCAGAAGCCCGTGTTGATGGATTGGTGGGGTTCGTATTGTTTCCTCTTCCTCCAGACTTAACAGACATTCGCTTTGAAGCTTACATCACTCGTATCAAGACTATGCTCAATCTTGAAGACGGCGATTTCGCATCGAGTCGATTTTCCATCGAAAGCGATGGGTCCATCGTCCCCATTTATGTGGGAGCTTTCTCAGTGAGTAAAATTAGCGTATTCCCCGCTGAGTAGATCGATGCGAATTTGAGCGTATTGCGCTTTGTTAATTCTGCGATAGCCCTGCTTTGAACCATGGGGCGCATTTCTCTGATTGCTTAAATACGACTAACTTTTGCCAACAAATCCTGTCCTTGGATGGGAATGCCCATGACCTATGATTTTTGGCATGGGAATGAAGAAGCACACGAAGCCGGAAATCTATGAACAAACGCTGATGGATCTCAAGACGGGGTCGCATTGGAAGCTCACAAAAGGCATTTTGAGCTGCGACGACGAAATGCACGGTGTCGGGACATTGGGCAAGTGGCAGGGCGAGGAGTTATTTCGTGCTCATGAGGCCGATCTCATCTACAGCAGAATTTCCGAGCACCGGTTGGAAGATGACACCATTGAGAGATCTCTGGACTATCTCGTATTCCGAATCAATGGCTTCGTAACGGAGTTTGACGGTATGGGATACAGTGCCCAAGAGGTGCGCGTCTGGGGCAAGCGCAGGCAGAACGCGGTTGAATTGCTCGACTCCCTGCGGTCCCGCTTCCTGGAAGTCGAAAGTGGGGATGCCGACTGCGCTTTTCACATGCTGGTTATCCGTGACAATCTTCCTGAGCTATATCCCGTGCAGCTCCGCGATCCAGCTCCGCAGACCGACTTGGAGCTGGCGCTGCATTACGGCGAAGACTTTTGCGCGTGGCGGGACGAGTTTCTTCAATGGCTCAATGGGACAAAGAGTAAGGCCGCCATTTTACGTGGCGAACCGGGGACGGGCAAAACCACGTTCCTCCGGCATGCTATCCGCCTCCTGGGCCGTTCGCACCGATTCTATTGCGTCCCGTCTTCGCAAGCTGATTTGCTGACGCGCCCGGCAATGTTGCCCTTTTGGATTCATGAGCGGAAGCGGCATGAAGGGAAAAAGCCGGCCGTCATCATCGAGGATGCAGAGCGCCTCCTTGCGTCACGCCTACCGGCATCCAACGAATCCCTCTCCAATCTGCTGAACATCGCCGACGGACTGCTTGGTGAATGCCTCGGACTCCACTTAATCTTCACTATCAACTGTGAGGCCGATGAGTTGGACCCAGCTGCGCTGCGCCCTGGGCGCCTAGGACTCTTCCGTGACTTCCGCAAGCTGGACCACGGGGAGGCGACCAAGCTGGCAACGCACATCGGGGTCGAATTGCCCCGGCTGGAGGACGGGTATTCGCTGGGAGAAATTTACTCTGGCCCGCCAAAGCTTCCAGAACTCGATAAGGAACTTGGGTTCCATGCAGCGTGAATCGTAACCCCATTTTCCGGGCTATCAGCGAATGCTCCTGTTTTCCAAAATCTCCAAACACTCATGAAAAAACTTTGGATCTTGGTAGTTGTTTTATGTGCGACATATCTCGGCTACGTGGCTTACCATGATGGTGCACTGGATCAGTATTTGCCGAAAAAATCTGACGGCGATTCGGGGGAGTTAGTGCAAGCACAAAGCATCCCAACACCGGAGGTCCCGTCTGCAATTGTGGCGGTGGCAGATTCATTGCTCCCTGGCCCTCCGACCGAGGTAAGAAGGACACCGGAGGGTGTGTTTTACGTTAAGAAGTATTTTTCTGTAACCACCGCAGACGGAATTTTCGGTGTGCGGCCGGGCAGTAAAGTGGAAACAGTTGAGGATCGGGGGTCCACATTGCTGGTTCGAAGTGGAGCAGATGAGTTTGAGATCCCCAAGTCACACCTTACCGATGAGTTGGATGTCGCCGCCGCAGCGGCCCGCGCTGATGCAGCGCAGCAAACGCTGATGGTTCGGCAACCCGAGCAGGCCATCTCCTCAACGAGTTCGTTACCGCGTGGAGTGATCCCAACAGACTTGCATCTCCAAAGGGACCGTAATGTTTTGTCGCGGCAAATCTCTGAGATTGATGGGCGCATTTCTCAAACTCAGCAATCGATTCATCAGAATCGCGCTGCAATAGGATCGCTGGTTTCGAACTATCGTCACTCAGGCTCCGGGAGAATTCGGATGCGCTTCAGTTCCTCTTACGGAGACAAAGTTCCAGATACTCCAGCGGTGAAGCGCCATGAACTACTCATTGAGCAAGGGCGAAATAATCTCAGTAAGTTGGAGCAGGAGAGGTCCCGCTTACAAGAGCAGTTGAACCAACTATAGCGAAACTCCGCAGGGGGCGGTCCTGGCATCGCAGCACTTTGATAACATCAAGCGGATGGAAAAAGAAACGCGGAGCGGGGATTGAACCACCGCTCCGCGCTGAGGATGGAAGGGGGTTACCCTTTGAGGGCTTCGTCGAAGGCGGTCTTAATCTCGGCTTCGCTCATATCGCGGTCGATTTTGGCGAGGATCTCACCGGACCCGGGGTTGACCAGGAGCATGTAGCCACTGGCTTTTTCCTGGTCGGCATAGACTTTGCCCAGGCCGAGGGATTCGGCGAGCAGTGCGGCCTGGTTTTTCGATCCGTCGTTGCTGTGATCGAGTGTGGCGAAGAGGATGGGTTTCGTCGTGTAATCCCCCTTCACTGCTTCGATCTTGGGATCGAGGATTTTGCAGGAGCCGCAGGTGTCGGAGTAGAACATGAGTCCGACGACTTTGGGCTGCGCGGGTTCGAGAGCGTGGAGTGGAGTGAGGCCGAGCACGCCGAGGACGGCAGTGGCTGCGAGTAGGGATTGGATCAGTCTTTTCATAATGTATTTTTTTGGTTCGGGTTTGTTTTTGTTGTGTTGGACGGGCAACACATGAGCATTGCCATCCAGCGTTTCAAACGATCCGGAGCGGGGTTTGATTGCAGAGCATCGATTTTTTTTACCGGGCGAGCGCGAAGACTCTGTGGGCATCGGTCCATATTTGCACAGTGCCGTTTTCCAGGCGGTAAACGCCGGGGATGATTTCGGAGAGTGCCTCGGTGAGCGGCGCGACATAGAGGGTGCCAGATTCACCTGCTGCATCCACGAGGCTGATCTGCGCGGCGAGTTCGCCGAGGATGGAGCAGTAGCGACCGCCGACAATTTCCATCCCGGCGAGCATTTCGCGTTGCGTGGGGGCAATGGGGAACTCCAGCCTGGGCAGTGCGCTCTGGATCTCTGCAAAGCTGGAAGTGGTGATTTCCGGGGCGAGTTGCTTTTGGTGGTTTTTCCAAACATCACCAGCCACTGCGACCTCAATGGCCGGGCCGGGCCGCAGCCAGAGCAGGGAGATCCCGATCACAAGGACGATGGAAGCCGCGAAGGCCAGCAAGGCTGGTTGCCTCCAGAACGGGGGACGAACAAGTTGCCCGGTCTCCAGAATCCGCGCCACGCTGTCGTCGGAAAGGCTTTGGGATTGGTAGTAGTCGCGTATTTTTTGGTCGAGATCGTTCATAGCGTTATTTCTCCTCGTTTGGGAAATCGGCATCCATGCGTCCTGGTTCGCAGCCAAGGGCGCGGGCCAGTTTGTGGCGCGCCCGGTGCAGGTGGCTCAGTATGGTGTTGCGGGGACTGCCGGTTTGCTCGGCAATTTCCCGGGCTGTGTAACCCTCTACAGCATTCAGGAAAATTGCTTCACGCTCTTCGGTCCGCAGCCCGGCGAGCAGCACGTCCAGGTCGGCGGATGCGTGAGTGTGCTGAGAGTGATCGGCCTGTGGCTCGGGGTGGCCGTCGATGGATTCAAAGACCACGATTTTGCCGCGTCGGCATTGGTCGTAGAAAAGATGGCGGATGGTGGTGTAAAGGAGAGTGCGGTTTTTAACTCCGCCGTAGCGGTGCTGGCATTTCATCCAGGCTTGTTGCACCAGATCCTCGGCATCGTAGTGGTGGTGAGTCAGGGACAAAGCATAGCGGTAGCCTGCCTGCACCAGAAATGCGGGGTCGGAATCTTTGCTTGGTAGTAAAGAGTTATCAGGCATATGTCGGAGTCCCATTGATGCGCAGGGTCCTATAATTGAACGAAGCGGAGATGGTTTTGATTGCGGCTGATTTCCGATTTATTTTTCGTTAATCGGAATTGCCGTGCACCTGCCCGGTGAGGATCCCGTAAGCATGCAGAGCGTAAATTGCCAGAGCAAGAGCCGTCAGCAGATAGAGCAGCGATGCGGCATTCAGGAGAAAACTAAAAAAATCGGGCACTCCCATCTGAGTGCGCTGGCGGGGAATTTATTCCATGGAGGCAGGTTTCCCTGCTCAAAAACTGAGCGTTGCCCATTCCGGGTTTTTCAGAAATTCGGAGAGTGGTTGCCCCATGGGTTTCACCTCAATGCCAAGGGCCTCAATATCTTTGGTGATGCCGTAGGCTTCCGCGCAATTGATGCATGCCTCCACCACAACACCGGCGTCCTGCATTTCTTTCACGTAGGCCTGAATGCTCTGGTCGGCTGCGAGGAGACGCTGGGATGGCCCCCATACAATGAGCGTCACATCCTTAAACCAGCCCTGCTTCCTGGCGTTGAGCGTGTAAAGAAAGGCAACCCGATGCGCGACCTCCGGATCGCCACTGGTCCAAAGAACGGCGAGGTTGTCAGGGCTTTCGGCAGATGGAGGTTCCGCCCGAAGACCGGATACGGGGCTGAGAAAAAGACAAAGAGTGGCGACGATAAATAGGCGAGAGAATGTGAAATAATGGCGCATGAACATAACGTATAGACCAACAGAACAGCAATGTCTCAACAAAACCGTGGAACCAGACGGGTCATGACCTGTGGATCATGCAGGCCGTCCATCGCAGTCATGTTGCGAATCACGCGTGGGAAATCACGGTCTGCCTGGAAGGCGAGGATGGGCAGGAGCACCGGGGTCAGCCAGCGCGGCTTTGGACGTAGCTCCCACCAGACCAATACTTCGCATGAGGACTCTCCATCAGGCAGCACCCGCCACCCGCCCCGCATCTCAGTAGCGGGGAAGGGAAAACCAGGTTCATGGCACAAAAACTCCACATCGAAACTGCGGGCTTCCGGGTCAAAGGCAGTGCACTCCTCTGCCCAGCGTCTGCCGGACTGATCTTCACACTCCCGCACGCAGCCTTGCCCTGGAGTTGCGTCATTGCGAATTTTTGAAAATTTGAGCGTTGGCATATGCCGGGCAATCTCTCCGATTTGTGAGATAGAGTGCCACATCTTGCCGGGTGGAGCATTGACCGCCACCGCGACGCAATGCCTGTGGAGTTTTCCATCCAATGAGCGGTGCAGCCGGTCGATTCCGACAAGTTGTAAAATGCCAAACAGGAGCACCATCCCCGCGACGGCTATGGCGATCATAGTTCCTTGCGGGGAGAAAATCGCGGGAAATATAAGTAGAATCAATGCGGTGCCGCCTACCCATCCGAAGTCTGCCAGGCTGGATAACAAAGCCCGCCAAGTGGCCATTCGGGAGCGTGTGGCCTGGTGAATCAGATCAGCAGCGAAGAGCAGCAGTCCGGCACCGATCAACTGCAACACCAATGGCGCGTCGATCCCGATCCACCTGCCCACCATTCCAGGCCACAGCAGCATGAGGGTGCCGCTGGTAGCTGAAAACCCGGCATTGGCCGCCAGTGCAACACGAATGACGCCGGACCGGGGATAAATGTTGCCAGCGGTCGGGGACGAAGTATTTCTTATTTTCATCGTTGGGGTTAGAGAATGTTTGGTGGTTGTGATTAAATCAGCCGAAGCAGGGTTTCTTCGTCAATGTCTTTACCTGTGAGCACGTAAGTGCGGCCTCCGGCACTCCAGGTGGCGGCGGTGTGGCCGTTGCGCCGGATGAATCGGGGTTCCAGACCGGGCGGATGTTCGATCCCCTCGTTGTCGATTACGAAAAAATGAACCAGACGGTCTTTTTCGAGCATGAAGCAAACGAGGGAAACCTGGTGGCCGTTGATCGTGAAGGTCTGGCATCCGATGCCGCCATGGGCTTCAAGATCCGGTGGAATTTCGAAGTCGGAAGGTGAACCTTGCTCAGCCAGCCACGAGCGCAATTCGCCGATACCTCCTCCCATTCTGCCCAGTGAGATTTGCCCGCTTTGATTAAGCTCAACCACATTCTCCACGAAGTGCCGACTAGTCATGAGAGCAGGCTCCGCAGATTTGTAGAAAAGACCAATACTGAGGAGAAGCACGATGGAAGCGGCCAAAGCAAAAAGGAAACGCGGCTGCGACCAGACGCGACGCTCCGGAGCGGGAGGCTGGCTGATGCGCACTACATTCTGATTGAATACTATGCGATCACGCAGGTCGGCAGGTGGAACGCAGCTCTGCAAAGCTTTGCTCATAGATGCATCCAAACGCCGTTGCGCGGCAAACCAGTCCGCAAGTTCGGGATCGCGGCGGGCTTGCTCCAATGCTTCGGCAAATACCGGATCAGTTGCATCCTCGCCGCCGGGTCGATAAGCGCTCAATACTAATTTTGCTTCCTGGTTATCCATGATTGGGTTTCTTCTTATCAGAGTCAAAAGGGATGATTTTTATTCCCGGATTAAGTTTTTCCATACTGCCGCGCAGAGCTTCTTTGGCGCGTGAGAGACGCGACATGACTGTTCCGATGGGAACTTCCAGAATCCCGGCAATCTCTTTGTAGCTGTGCTGATTGAGATAAAACAAGGTCAGGATAGTGCGATGGGATTCTTCCAGACTGCGGAGGACCTCCAGCATCTCCTGCTGCTCGGTTTGTCGCGCAGCGTTTGAGTCAGCACTCTGCTCCGGCAGAGTGTACACGTCACTGTCCATGGAGACCGACCGTTTGCTCCTGCGGTAGAGGGCTGTGAATTCGCGGTATAGTGTGGTGAAGAGCCATTGTTTAGCCTTGGACGGCTCCCGGATCTGGCCGGCTTTCTCCGCGAAGATGGCGTATGTTTGCTGCACCAGATCGCAGGCGTCGTCCTGGTTGCGGGCCAGGCTCATCCCAAAGCGGTAAAGGTCGGTGTAAAACCGGTCGACCACTACTTGAAAAAATTCTTCATCCATATGTTCGATGGGAGTGTGTGGGGTGGTCATTTATTCCAGGATCTGTGCGGGTGCCGGATGAGGCAGCTCGTTTTTTGGAGTCATTTCTTCGCTTCGTTCAGCTTCCAGCTGTAATCCAGAAATTGGATCTTTGCCTTTGTTGGAAGCGGTTCAGCCCGGTAGCGATTGATGTAATCGATGAGTTGGTCTTTGCCATCAAAATCTCCAGCATACCACTCAAAGATTTGTGAGATTTTCGCCCCTTCACGTCCGGCGACAATTCCTTGCGGATTCTTATTGATGAATGAGCGGGTGAGTTGGTCGAGATCCGCTTCCAGGCTGGCGGCCGTGAATGGCCTGTTGTGCAACGGCGGGCAACTCTCGCTGGCGCAGTTGACGGCGAAGTGAATCCGAGGGTCCTTGAACACTGCGAGTGTCCGCTTTTTTTCCAATTCGTCGAGACTGATGCGTTCGCCCGAAACGCGAATCAAGGGATTGTTAAAAACTCCGAAATTAGAGGCGATTTCCGTCACACTTTTGAGAGGATAATTTTCCAGCACCAGGAAGAGCATCCAGGCGTTGTAGGCGTTGAGATGCCAGGCCAGCGAGGCGTCGGAGGCTTGGGGCGGAAGCGTATTGGCGTAAAAATCGACCACCATGCGCAGTTTCTCCATGTCTTCGCCGTTGGCATGCCACGCGGCGTAGCGCACGCCGTCGGGCGTGGCATAGCGGGTGAGCAGTTCCCCGTAGGCAGGCGGGGCGGATTCGGTGGCGCGGGGCAGGTCAGCCCTGACAGCTTGGTGCGTGCAGGCCGCAAAAAGGACGGTGAGACACAAAATCGATAATCGGTAAAATAGGCTCATAACTCTCATCGGAGACATGACCCGCTTCATTTATTCCACACAAGTTCTATCGGATTGGATGCGGCGGCCGGATCAAGCATTGTCAGGGATCGACTGGCTTTCTCTCTCCTCATCGCTGCCATAGTCCGGTCTCCGGGTAGAATGCCTGCCATGCGAACCAAAATATCATCACCGACGGGATGTCACGCCCATCGGCATCAAGCACTTCGGGATGGCGGGATGCGGCGTCCCAGTGAACCTTGATTTCATTTCCGCCCACACTGTCAGCGACCGGTTTACCGTCGGGCAGTTTGTCCACCGGGTAGGCCTTGGCTTCCCCATCGATGATCAGACCCAACACCCATTCCTTGTTGGGAAGCTCGCGGCGGGTGTGCGGGACCGGAAACATAGTCGCTTCTGAGGCAAAATAGCCAGCGTAGGCGTCACCCCCGTAATTGCGGTCATGTCCGGTGTCGGTCGAGAGGACATGCCCTTGCGGATGCTTTTCCCTCCATGCCTTCCATGTCATATGGCCGCTTGGGAGCCAGACCAGTTCCTTGCCCACATCGGGTCCGCTGATGGCTTTCATCCCAATCTGCGACCACAACGACTCGGTCTCGTGGTCATACATCAGTACATCGCTATTGTAGAGCAGACCGGAGACGCCAAAGGTGCGGCGCATGTCATCGACGCGTGCATCGAAGACCATCGATGTGCCACAGAGTGGGCAATAGGTCACCGTGACCGGCTCGTCGCCGATCACATCGTTGACAATTTCATGCCAGACGAGGATGCGCAGCGGATAGGCGCGGGCGTCGCTATCCCGTTCCAATCCGATGACGATGTCATCGTCGCGCAGGTAGTCCACTTTTCCGACGGGAACAAACTTCGGGTTGTCGATGGATGGGATGCCGTCGCGTGGCGGACCACCGCGGAAAATTTTTTCGACCGGGATGGAGGCATTGGAGACGTCGAAGTCGTTCAGACTTTGGCCCTGACACGCAAGAGGAGCACTTGCGAAGAAAAGGGCGATGCCGAGCTGAACAACGCGGGAGCCGGGATGGAGTCTCTGGAACATATTGGATCAGAGTGGCGAAGTTGCAGATTTATTCCGTTTTGCTTTTTGTCCGTGGAATAAGTCCCGGGCGGGACGGCTCATTTCATGGTGACTGCGCACATGCCATCGAACACTGTATCCCGCCGGGACCTCCTGCCGTGGGTAGCCGCTGCGCTCTTGATTGCAGGAGCGCTGTGGATGCTCCCGCACGGGCGGCTGCAAGAGTACGGCACGGTGCCGTGGTTTCTGACGGGAGCCGGAATCATGCTGTGCGGATTCTATATCGCGTTGAGAACAACCATTTTGGATTGGCGTTTGGTGGCTTTGGTGGCCGTGCTGACCCGACTCATCCTGCTCTTTCAAGCACCTGGGGATGATATCTACCGCTATGTGTGGGAGGGACGGATTCTCTGGGCGGGATGGAATCCATATCTTCACGCGCCGGATGCAGTGGCGTTGGAGCCGCTGCGGGATGGCGTGTGGGAATCGGTTCAGTTCAAGTTTTTCACGGCGATCTATCCTCCGCTTGCTCTATGGATATTTGCCGGGCTTTCGTTGCTGTGGCCCGCACCGATTTTTTTCAAGGCGGCGTTTCTTATCGCGGACCTTACTGCGGCATGGATGCTGGCCCGCCGGTTCGGAGCGAACAGGGCGGTGCTCTATGCATGGAACCCACTGGTGATCTATTCCTTCGCGGGCGGCGGGCATTACGATTCCTTGTTCGTGCTGGCCATGGTGCTGGGCTGGCTGACATGGCAGGACGGGCGGGGAATCAGGGCGGCGGTTTGGCTTGGCGTGGCGGTGGCTCTCAAGTGGCTTGCCCTGCCTTTGCTGGCCTGGGTGGGGTGGCAGATTTTTCTGGAGGCCTGGAGGACGGGGCGTTGGCGGGTTGTGTTTATTGCGGTTGCGGCGGGGGCGCTTCCGCTGGCGGTTTCGTATGCGGTGCTTAGCATTTGGACCGGTGAATGGACCTTGCAACTCCATCCGCCGAAATTTTCCCAATATGCGCGAAGTGCCGAGTTTATTCCGGGAATGGTTGGCTGGTTCTGGGAACAAAGCAAATACCACAACCAATGGTTTGCCATTCCGCTGGCCGCTGGATGGATGTGGGTGATCCTGCGCGGGAGGGATTTTGCACGGTCGGCAGAGTGGCTGATTTTCCTGGCACTAGTGCTGACGCCGATGATGCATGCGTGGTATTTCACCTGGATAGTTCCATTCGCCGTGGCGACTCGAAATCAAGGAGTAATAGCCGTAACCGCATCTGCGTTTGTCTATTTTATGCTCTCGCATCACGTCGAAGGTGCAAAGAACGAATGGCTGCTCAGCCCCTTGGAGACTGCCCTGATCTGGCTTCCGTTCGTCATAGGATTTTTCTGGTCGGTCTGGAAAAACAGGGCGCAAAGTCAGGGGAAGACATCATGAGAATCACCGCCGCATTGATGCTCAAAGCTCCTCGTCCGGGAACCGTGAAAACAAGGCTTGCAGCCGACCTTGGATCAGAACCGGCAACTGCGGTTTACCGCCGCCTGGTTGAACATCAATTGCGCGAAATTCCGCAGGCATGGGCATGCGCCATCTACTATGCTCCGTCCGAAGCTGGTGAGGAAATGAGGCAGTGGCTTCAAAACATAGCTCCGCCCGGGACCCGATACGAGGCGCAGTGCGAAGGCGATCTCGGAACGAGGATGCTCCACGCAGTGAAACACGGGCTGGCCGATAGAGCCGAAGGAGTGGTTCTGCTTGGCGGCCATTGTCCAGAGTTGTTTACTGCGGAGTTGCTCAATGCTGCCCGCCAACTGCAAGCAGCGGACATTGTGATAGCGCCCGCGCTTGATGGAGGATATGTGCTGCTGGCCCTCAAGCAGGCTCACAGCGAATTGTTCGAGGGGATCCCGTGGAGCACTCCCGCCGTACGAAACGATACTCTCTCCAGAGCAGCGGCAGCCGGATTGAAAATCCACGAAACCCGGTATTTTGCCGATGTGGATGACAGCGAAACCCTATTAGACTTCGGTCGGTGTCGTGATTTTAAAAAGATTTGCCGGGTTGACCAGCCGCACTTTTTCCCAGCTACTGTTCCGCCATCCTGATCCATCCATCAGCCCTCTTTGCCTTTGCCCGGTCTGGTCTGGTTCACAACACCCCGCAACCGGCCTCCTCAGGCAGTATGTCAACCATGAGTGAGTTGATTTTTCTGTGGGCTGGAACGCAGTTCTCCAACGCCGAACTTCCCCTGGGGGAACGCGGCACGATGTGGTTCATGTTGCCTTCGTGAGGTGCGGACTTCCGACCACTGCATTGTAAAGTAATCCAATCCAGATACCCATAAAGCCGATGACCTCTCACTGAGTTGGCTCCCGTTTTGAATGGGGTGATTACGATGCTCAAATAGCCCCCGTTTTTGAGTTTTTTTGATGCACCTCGGGAGGGGCCAGCAAGCAAGGAATTTTTACCTAAAATTGTGCCCTTGGAGATCACCTTGGAACGTTCTGAAATGCAGCGGCAATTCTAGCATTTCCTCGCACAATGCTCTTATTTAAATGATGAACGCATGTGACCTGATATTCGTCGAAAAAGTAGTGTTTCTAATTGTCGATTTTCAGAGGGGAAGGTGAAAAATGGCGCAAAAAGTCTCGGGTTTTGGTAACCCCCCTCAACCCCACCCAAGACGCATTCCCCAGCACCATTCAGACCACCATTCGCAGTACCCTCCCCAGGGCCATTCACTGCGCCACCCCGGACGCCACCCCGGACGCCACCCCG
>JBGTCP010000246.1:0-3124 GCA_041748815.1 Chthoniobacterales bacterium | reverse complement strand
GGCTGAGTCCTTGAGGTCCGCTAGGTTCAAGTCCCTTCGCAATTGGAGTGGAGACCGGGGATCGCTCCACGGAGTGTAGAGCAACTGTTCCACCTGGCCTGGTGTTAAATTACCCATCTCCGGATCCGGAGTTTCATTCATCGTATGCATTACTTTTTCAAGCATCGCATTCAGCTCGTCAATAGGGATGGCGGGCTCGTTGAAGTCGTTGAGATCGATCATGAATTTAAAGTGTTTTAGTCCCCTGTGTTTTGTTTTGAGGGAGACGCATCTGAGTCGTCGGCGAACAGAGTCTCAAAGCAAGCAGCAGCCTTCGTCTCCCCTTCCGGTTCGATTTTGTCAGGATTTGCTTTCATGACAGGCCGGTTCTGAAGGAGGGCTTACAGGTTGGGAGGTTGAGGGGTTTGGTTGGGGTCAGGATATCGGGCCGGTTCTTCGGCGACGCGGGCAGCGGGGGTAATAGATTTTTTGCCGGGCACAAATTCCCCGGTATCAGGATCGAAGTAGGGTTCGCCGAGTTTTTTTCTTCTTTGAAGAATTGCGAGACCATAGGCTTCGAGTTCCTCAATCGAATTAAATTTATCTAACAGTGGGAGCTTAGCCCAATCACGAAGTTGCGCGACCCTGCTGCCCTCCCATGTGGTGGAGGACCAGTCAATTTCTGTCGGTTTGTTGTCGTCCTTCATTAACCTTGTGAGAGAATCTCAAGGTGATAGATGTCATCGATGTCGCGGGGGCGACCGGCAACACGCTTCATCTCGATGAGGGTGGGGATGCTGGCAATACGCAACCCAGGGACATTAATATCAATAAAATCAATTTTGGCACGTTCCCATTCGGCGGTGAAGTCAAATGGATGTTCCAAGAATACATCGAGCTTGGTTTCCCGATGAGAATCGCTCCAGAACTGCAAGACCACCATGTTTCTGTCTTCTCTCCAAAGTCGTCGCTGTTCGGGATCACTAAAGTCCGCAGGCGAGACAGGGACCACAGGATGATAATCGATCTCCGCGAGCGCCCGAAAGGCTTTCTCGATGTTCTCGGGCATTAGTTCCACCACGATGTCAGCATCGCGGGTCACCCGGAGGTAACCATGAGCAATCACCGCTAGACCGCCAACGAGAATAAACCGCACGTTGGCTTCGTGCAGGGCCCTCTGAATCTCAACTACGTGCTGTGTTTTCATGGTGCAGAAGGCCTTGGACTGGCCTCGAAGCAGCTATCAGCAGCCGAGAGAATCGTCTCCAGACGTCCCCCAGGTGTTCGGGCATGAGCGATGTGTTTGAGGTTACTCATTGGTTTGGATGAGTCATCTGATAATACTATAGATGAAAGTAAACGGACGGAGAAGCTGAAAACTGTAAACTTCGATCTTGCTGCATGGCAGAGGTGGAGTACAGGGTTCTTTTCTATGTGTGATATTCAGTTTCCAGAACGGGGCGATAAGGCGGCGGTGGAGGAGGGGGTGCAGCTTCAGCCGAAATTTGATGCGGATGGACTCATTCCTTGCATCTGCCAGGATGCCGAGAGCGGGGAGGTGCTCATGTTTGCATTCATGAATGCGGAATCGCTGGGACTCACGATCACTACCGGGCTGGCGCATTACTATTCGAGATCGCGACGGAAGCTTTGGAAGAAGGGTGAGCAGTCAGGGAATATGCAGGTCGTCAAAGATCTGCGTGTGGATTGTGATCAGGATGTGATTTTGATCCGCGCTGATACGCAGGGTGCCGCCTCATGCCACACGGGATTCCGCTCGTGCTTTTTCCGGAGTCTGGATTCAGAGAGCGCGGACCCGCTGGCACTTAAGATCAATGGCGGTGAGAAGTTGTTTGATCCGGAATCCGTTTACGGAAAATAGACTGAACTTAACACGAAGGGCACGAAGAGCACGAAGGTAAAGCCATTTTCAGATCAACAACTTCGTGTCCTTAATGTGCTTCATGGTGAAATCACGACGTTGCGATGTGACGTTACATTGTTTAATCGCTTCGGTGTCCGGCGACGATGTCGTCTTCGGTGAAGAGGTCGCGGTCGGGTCCGGCGGAGATGATTTCGAGGTGCTGGCTGGAGAGCAGGTGAAAGTGGAAGGGTGTGCCCCATGCATCGAGGAGTGCGCCTTCGCTGTTGAGCCTGGGATGCTCGCGGGGGAAAATGGGGAGTCGCTCTGGATTGGCTCCCATAAGTGCGCGGAGCATTTGCGGATTGTCCTCGCCGGTGGGATAGCTGCCAAAGCGCTCGCGGTAGAGTTGGTAAAACTCAAGCAGCTGATGCGGTTCGCGAGTGGCTTGCGCAGGATCTTCGCCGAATGCGACTGCCATCGGGTGGGACTCGACCTGTTGCAGCGCGTCGGGCGGAGGGAGTTCCAACGCGGGGCGGGCGGGACTGATCGCAGTTGCTTGGGTTTGCTCCTGGGCGCTCGGTGAAAGCGAGCCGGATTCCGGCAGTCGAAAGATCCACCATGCGGCCAAGGCGAATGTAACGAGGAGAGCTAACGCGATCCATCTCTTCATGGAGCCATGAAGCCGAGGTTGGTGTTTGCGAAGCGGTTGATGTTTGGGAGAATGAGCGGGAGGTCACTGGATGAAACCCCGAACCATTGGGCCAGAGTAGCGGCCATTTCGTCGGTGGAAACCTTTGGGATCCAGCTTCCGCGTGAGCCGGTGTCGTCGGGGCCGCGGATCTCGAGCACGGGGACTTCGCCGTAGAGTTGTCCGCCATTGACGGCTCCGCCGACGACGACATGGTGGCCGCCCCAGGCATGGTCGGAGCCTTTGCCATTGCTGTTGTAGGTGCGGTTGAAGTCGGATGCAGTGAACAGGGTGACCTTGTCGCCGATGCCGAGATCTTCGGTGTGTTGCTGGAAATCGGCAACTGCTGCGCTGAGTTGGCCGAGCAGCGCGGCGTGGTCGTCGAGCTGTGCATCGTGAGTGTCGAACCCGCCCAGTGCCGCGAAGAAAATCTGGCGTTTCATTCCGAGTGCGCCACGGGAATGGATCATCCTGAGGATCATGCGGAGCTGAGCAGCGACGCGATTGAGAGCGCCTGTGCGATCCCGGCTGTTCGGGAAGTTGATCGTGTCGGGCAGCGGATTGCCCGCAATGGCGGCCTTGAGCAGGGCGTC
>JBGTCP010000245.1:0-3126 GCA_041748815.1 Chthoniobacterales bacterium | reverse complement strand
ACAAGCATCGGTAGCACGGCCCGCCGAGGTGCGGCGCGAAGACAGTGCATTGGCCGTCAAAACGGAAAATCGATCCGTAAATGTTGGGCTTTTTTTGGAAGACACAGATGTCATTCGAGAGATAGCGGGTCGGAAAATTGTCGGTGCCATCAATCACGATGTCGTAGGGCTCAACCATCGCTGCAGCATTGCCGGAATGGAAAAGCTCATGGTACAAATCGACCTGCACATTGGGATTCAGCTCGCGAAGTTTTTCTTTCGCCGAATTCAATTTTTTGCGACCGACATCCTTGGTCGTGTGCAGGATCTGGCGTTGGAGATTTGAAAAGTCCACCACATCGTAATCCACCAGCCCGAGGCGCCCGAGGCCGGCTGCGGCAAGGTAAAGCGCGATCGGCGAACCCAGCCCGCCCGTTCCGATGCAGAGCACGCTGGCAGCTTTGAGCCGCTTCTGACCTTCCAACGTGACTTCGGGCATGATGAGGTGACGCGAGTAACGCGCAATCTCATCGTTGCTGAACTGAATACGCTCGGAGCGTGCGGGATCGATAATGCTTTCCATATTGAAGAGCGGAAACGCTAGCACGCTTTCCGTCAATGAAAAGCCCCGAGGTCACACCCACACGAACATTTCAGCACATTTACCATCTGAGTGCTACGATCGTTGCACTGAGACGGTGAGGGGTAGGGCACTACGGTGGAAGCACACGCTGCTACCCAAAATAGACCCTGCGATCTGGAGATCGCAGCTACTGGCACCAAGCACGATCGAGCACCCTTTCTTGATTCGGTCTGAGTAGCCGCGACATTCCTGTCGCAGCCCCGCACACGCTGCCACCCCCGAGAAAAGTTTCGACGGGGAAAATCAGGACCTTGAGGGTGGTCGAGACTCTATTAGTGTGTGTACCACGACGGGGGCATGCTGCATGCAAGGCACCAGCTACTCGCTAAAGTCGATTTTCTTGAGCTTGGGAATGGCGACGTTGCGGACGTAGGGGTGATTCGGATTTTTTTTCACAAAATCCTGATGGTATTCCTCGGCAATATAAAATCGATCCAATGCGCGCACATCCGTGGCAAGAGGTCTGCTGTGTTTTTTCTGCTCCGCAGCCATGGACGCAGCAATGGCGGCTTTTTGCGCATCATCATGATAGAGCAGGATCGGCCGGTAATGCGGACCGAAATCAGGCGCGACGCCTTTGCCATTCACGGGATCGTGCGTTTGCCAGAAAATTTCCAGAATGCGCTCGTAGCTGACTTTTGCGGGATCGTAGGTGATCTGAACCACCTCGACATGCGTGGTTTTACCGGCGCTCACAGCATCGTAAGTGGGGTCCGGTTCGCTGCCGCCCGCGTAGCCCGAGACCACATCGGTAACGCCCTCGAGATTTTCGTAGAACAGCTCAACGCACCAGAAACATCCGGCCCCGAGGGTGGCTTTTGCGGAGTTGTCCTGGGCCTGCGCAGGAAATGCGAAAGCGAGCAGAGCGATAATTAGGAGCGGGAATTTTTTCATAGGGTGCCGGTGATCAGGCGAACGACTTAAGCGCCGCACGCACAAGTTCTTCGCTGCTCGGCGAGGTAGCGGATGCCGCTGCGATTTTTGTGACCGCTTTGAGCGCTTCCACCTGTTTGTATCCGAGCGAGATCAGAGCAAGCACGGCATCATTGATGGCGATGGCTGCGGGGTCGGGCCCGTGAGTGTCGCTGGCAGCCTCCCATGCCGCTGCCACGCCGACTTTATCTTTCAGTTCGAGGGCGATGCGCTCCGCTGTTTTTTTGCCCAGCCCGGAAATTTTGGAAATCGATGTTGTGTCGGATGCGACGACTGCCGCCTTAAATTGCGTCACGCTCATCCCGCTGAGAACCGCGAGCCCGAGCTTCGGCCCGACTCCGCTCACGTGATGAATCAGCAGCCGGAAGAGGTCGCGCTCGGCAGTCGTCATGAACCCATACAAAATGTGCGCATCCTCGCGGACCGTGAGATGCGTGAGAATGGTGATGGGCGCTCCAGGCTGCGGAAGCTTGTCAAAGCTCGAAAGTGGAATAAAAACTTGATAGCCAACTCCATTCACATCCACGACGATTTGCGTGGGCAGCGACTCGACCAGCGATCCTTTTAAAAATGCAATCATGCCGGACACACTAACCAATCCCTGCACGCACAGCAATCGCACATCTTGGATCCCCTGCGCCCTGGCTGCGTTAGTCGCCATTGCGCCGCTGCACGCTGAAGAGACATTCATTCTGGTGGCCGAGCCGACGTTTGAACGACCGGCGGTGCAGCAAGCAATCCCTGGCGCGCAACAAACTGTGTTTGCGGCAAAAATGTGGGCGCAAGACACACTGGCACCTGTCACTGAAGCGGAATTCAAAAACTTCGATGGCGGGATGGATGCGCTACTCGAGCAAACTGCTACCACGGGAGCCACCATCCTCGAAGCGGCCAAGGTCGAAATCGCGCGCGACGCAGCCAGCGTCATCACCCATGTGCTCATCACATCCGACGACGACCGCCTCACCTCCTCCGTGCTGGCACCCAAAATGGTCGAGCGTTTTGAAGACACGCTCGGTCCCGAATTTTATCTAGCAATGCCCCATCGCAATCAGCTCCTCCTTTTCCCAAAAGCGGGCGCAGCCATGCGATCCCTCGGAGCGGCGGTGCTGGAAAGCTACGCCGCCGCCTTGCATCCCGTGAGCAAAGAAGTATTTGCCTTGAACAAGGACGGTATCCGCGTCGTCGGCTCATTCGAGCAGGACTCCATCGACGCCTCCGTTCTGTACGACTAGCTTTTCAGGCTGACCACGTTTGAATTCCCCCGACCCCGAACTATGCATCTCTTCGACCGACGGGTCCCATGCAGTCGAGATTTCGTGTGTCCTGAGTCGCCTCGTTTAGTTGACACTCGCACATATAGCTGTATTTATTGTTTATGAAAACGACGATCGATCTTCCTGAAGAAATTTTGCACCGGGCAAAAATCGCCGCAGCTCAGCGTAGGACCACGCTCAAGGAATTGGTGATTCAGGGCCTCGATCAAGTGATAAATCACAACTTCCCCGATCCTGATATTCAGCGTCGAAAACGAAATCAGGAGTTGCTCGCGGCTCTCTCCAAAGTCCAGA
>JBGTCP010000244.1:0-2470 GCA_041748815.1 Chthoniobacterales bacterium | reverse complement strand
TGGACGACATCCTTGGCAAGCCAATGACGGGCGAGGGACTTCAAATTGTCGTGCATGCATTCTGGCCGGACTTTGCAATGGTCGACGGCGAGCCCGTGAGTGTGAGCGAAGAGCCGAATAATCCTGCGATCCTGCTCCAAGTGGATGGCAGGATGGAAGTGGAGCAATTGCCGACTCTGCAGATGGCATTCAATGCGGAGGGCGGATTGGATTATCAGTTTTTGCGTGAGGGAGTTGTTGCAAATAAGGGATCGGTCAAAGCCGGTGAAAACGTCACGACTGGATGGGCGGACTGGGTGATGACCGTGGAGGCCGCGTATCTGTCGGCGACACAGATTCCGCGTGTGGAGCCAGGCGATGATGAGGAAGGAGTGCCGGGGATTCGCGCATGGTTGCGCTCGCCGGATGGCACGGATGGTGAGCCTGTATGGATCGCGTCAGGCCGCGCGGAGCAGTTGATGATGGGAGATGATTTTGTGCGGATAGGATTCGGGCTTCGCACCGAGCGTGTTCCTTTTTATGTGCATTTGCTTGAGTTTGATGTCCCGCGTGATGAGGGCACGACGACCCCGTCGGATTGGATCAGCAAGATCGAGTTTGAGGAATTTGAAACGGGCGAAAAGGTTATGCGCACGAGTCGGATGAATCACCCTGCGAGTTACCCGGGCGGGTGGTGGGCTTCGCTCACGGGGTTCAATTACAAGTTTTCGCAGGCGTCGTGGAATCCGGAGGATTTGACGGAGACGACGCTGCAGGTGCTTTACGAACCGGGTTGGTCCTTCAAATGGATCGGGTCGCTGTTGATGTCTCTGGGAATGGGTATTTTATTTTATATGAAGCCTTATACTCGGAATGCGAAGGCGCAGCAGGCTGCGCCGGGCGAAAGCGGCAGCAGGCTGCCGCAGTCCAAGGCTGAAGTTGAGCGGGAAACGATGGATGTGAAATTATGAAAATCAATGTGTGGGTGATAGTTCTCTTGATGCTTGGGTTGGGGATGCCGGTGGTGCATGCGAAACCGGGGTTGGACTTTACGCAATTGGAGCGGTTGCCGATACAGGAAGGCGGACGCAAGAAACCGTTCTCCACGTTTGCGCGTGAAGCGCTTCAGGGAATGAGCGGCAGGGCAACCCTCGTGCCTGAGACGCGCGATGCCGATGGCGCCGAGTGGACTGCAGTGGAATTTGCAGCGGCGCTTTGGCTCACGCCGGAAGGCTGGGATCGTGAGCCACTCATTTTGATCAATTTCAAACCGCTCAAGGAAGATATCGGGATGGACCCGGACCGGAAGACGTTCAGTTATCAGGAAGTGGCGACGAATACGAAGTTGCGCGATCATGTGCAGGCGGTGCAAACATTGCGTCAGGGTGATCCCAACGCGCCCCTCGACCGGCTTCAGCAGGAGGTGGTGCAGGTGGCTTCACGGGTTGCGGATTTTGAAGACATGGCGACCGGGCGGGCATTTGCAATCGTTCCGCATCCGGACCGGCCGGATGGCGGATGGGTCACTCCGCAAGAGGTACGGTCATTGTATGATGGTGCACAGGCCGATGCGGTGGAAGTGGCGTTTGCGTCATTCCAAAGCGCGTATGTGGCCGGTGAGGCGGATGCATTTGTCGCTGCCAAGCAGGAGCTGGAGACTGTGATTCGAGGCCTTGCGCCGGACAATGTGCCAAGCCAGCGCGTGATCGAGTTGGAGCATTTTTATTACGAGGCGCACCCGTTTCGCTGGGCATGGATTGTGTGTGCGCTGGCTGCGATGGTGCTCGGCGTCACGTCGGTGTGGGGGCGCAGCGCGGGATATCGCATTGGCTGGATGCTGGCTACGGTCGGGTTCGTGCTGATGTCGGCAGGGTTTATTTGCCGGGTGATTATTTCCGGACGCCCGCCCGTCACGAACATGTATGAGTCGGTGATCTGGGTGGCATTTGGAACTGTGTTCTTTGCCCTCATTTTTGAGATGATTTACAAGAGCCGGATCTTTTTGCTCGGAGCGATGCCGGTTGCAGTGGTGTCTTTGATTCTTGCCGATACGCAACCAACGATTCTGGATCCCGCAATCAACCCGCTGGTGCCGGTCCTGCGGGATAACTTCTGGCTGACGACACATGTGCTATCGATCACTTTAAGTTATGCGGCTTTTGCGCTGGCGCTGGGTGTTGCGCACATTGTGCTTGGGCGGGTCATTCTGGGATGGAAACCTTCGGCGGCGTTGCACAATTATTTGTATAAGACATTGCAGATAGGAGTGCTGTTGCTGGGGGTGGGGACGATCCTGGGGGCGGTGTGGGCCAACTACTCGTGGGGGAGGTTTTGGGATTGGGATCCTAAAGAAACATGGGCGCTCATTGCCTTTTTGAGCTACCTGTTTGTGCTGCACGGCCGGATCGCGGGCTTGTGGGCTGGATTCGGCCTTGCCATCGGCTCGGTGGTTGGATTTCTTTCCGTGGTGATGGCGTGGTACGGGGTGAAC
>JBGTCP010000243.1:0-1838 GCA_041748815.1 Chthoniobacterales bacterium | reverse complement strand
TCCCCTCCATGTTGAGACTACGGCCTGTGCGGCGCGATGGAGGTTTCGCGCGCGTGAGTAGTAACCAAGCCCCTGCCACTGCGCGAGCACCTCTGCTTGACTGGCTGCTGCCAGCGTGTGCACATCGGGGAATCGCTCCATCCAGCGGTGATAATAGTCCAACACGGTGACAACCTGTGTTTGCTGAAGCATCATTTCAGAAACGAGAATTGCGTAAGGGTCGCGCGTGTTGCGCCAAGGCAAATCGCGGGCATGGCGTTGATACCACTCGATGAGCGCAGCGCCAAAGGCTTTGCCCGCCGCTGGCCGGCTAGAAGCCGGCGGTCCTGAGGAGGGATTCGGCGATGCGCTCATCTTTTCGCTGCGCGTGAGGCGAGCGCCTCTTTCACAGCGTCCGCGAGTTGCGGATAATCCGAGCAGGACGTAAGCAGTTGGTTAAGTGATGCCAGCGCTGGTTGCACAAAACTCAGGAAACGTGGACGGTTTTTTGTCAATCCGAGGAATCCGTAGGCACCAAGCGCCTGCATCAATCGCTGGAGTGCACAGCGCAGCAAAATTTCGTCAAAGTCAGCGGTGACAGGTGTGCCCAACGCGGTGCGCGTTGATTTGTAATGCTCGATCAGGACTTCGCGCATTCCCTCAGGAAAGCGCACATAAGGATCATAAAGTAGTGATGCAATATCATACTCCGGCCGACCGAGACGCATGCCCTGGAAGTCGATCAGGTAAGCCGCTTCGTCATGAATCAAAATGTTCTGCGACTGGAAATCACGATGCACGAGAGTCGTTGGCAGCACAGCAAGATCCTTTGCCAATTGGTGCAACTCGTCCGACGCGCGGAGTGCCTCCTGCTTGTCCGGGGCCCATCCAATCACATCGCCCAGACAGTGGTCGATGAAGTAGCTTTGTTCCCAAAGGTAAAGGTGTTCATCGAAAGATGGCATTAACTCGACGTTCAATTCAAAAATTCCTTTGACGTCAAGTGAGTGCAGCCTGGCGCCTTCCTCGAGCGTGTGCTCGTAAGCGCGTTGCATGGCATCGTGGCGTGCCCGTTGCAGCGTCCAAAGATCCACCTTTCCAAGATCCTGCATAGTGAGGATTCCTTGCTGCGGAAGGTAGTTCAGGACCTTCGGCACTCGAATGCCGTGCGACGAGAGAAACTCTGCGATGGCGGCATAACGATCATTCTCATCCATGTGCCCCCGGAAATCCCGCATGAGGATCCATGAGTCCGCAGTGCTTCGATGAATGATGCGATGAAATTCCCGTTCCGAGCCGCCCTTTAAAATTGCCTCCACCCGGAGATCACTCGCATCGACTGGCAGAACGTGTTCCGGAAGGTTCAGCTCTGTGGCTAAGAAGTCAGAGCTTTCGATCATCGTGTCGTTCGCATTTGCCCGGACGTTTGCGCCTTCCAAGATGACACATCGGTCCAGCTTCACACCGGCTTCAACCCTGGCTCCCGGTCCCACGACACAATGGTTCACGTAAGCACCGCTGCTAACGATGGCTTCGCGGCCGATAAAACTTCCGCCAGCGCAGTAGGCACCCGATTCGATAACAGCACTTTCCGCAGCGACAAAACCATCGCCGATTTTCCGGGCGTGCACTGCGAGAAAACTCTCCAGCGTGCCAAGGTCGTCCCATTCCCCGGCGTCGCAAATGCTGCCGGTCACGCGTTCTCGGGGGATGAGATTCAGCCAGTTCTGGACCAGCGAAAATTTGCCACGCTCCGGCATGGAAGCGATGAGTTCCGGTGTGCCGATACTGGTTCCAGTGAAGAGAAATTCCTGTGGCGGTTCGGTGCCGAGTGTCTTGCGGATATCTGTCACGCATCC
>JBGTCP010000242.1:0-2544 GCA_041748815.1 Chthoniobacterales bacterium | reverse complement strand
TCGCAATTGGAGCCGGGGAATTGGAGGACGGCAGCTTTCACGAGAGGAATTCCAGCGAGTAATCTTCGATCACGGGATTGGAAAGCAGGTCTTTGCAGGCCTGATGGAGCGCGGCTTCGAGCTCGGGGGTGCGGTCGCCGTCGAGCTCGATTTCAATGATCTTGCCGACGCGCACCAGGGTGGCGGCATTGAGGTCGAGGTGGTGGAGAGCGTTGCGCACGGCGACGCCTTGCGGATCGAGCACGCTGGTTTTTGGGAGCACTGTGACTTGGACTTTCATAAATAATGGGGCATCTGCTGGAAAAGGGGCATCTTTTCCATTCCGGCGGGGATGCGACAAGGAGAAAGTCCGAGAGCGGAGGGAATTATAGGTCGAGGTGTGGTCCAACTGGAACGATGCCGGTCGGGTTGATGTCATCGTGGGTCACGTAGTAGTGGCGTTTGATGTGGTCGAAATTTACTGTGTCCGCAATTCCAGGTAGTGCATAAAGCGTGCGGGTGTGACGCCAGAGATTCGGGTAATCGATGATGCGGCGGACATTGCATTTGAAGTGGCCGTGGTAAACGGCATCGAAGCGGATGAGCGTGCAGAAAAGGCGCCAGTCGGTCTCGACGGGATGATCGGCGAGGAGGAATTCGCGCGTTGCGACGCGTTTTTCGAGGGTGTCCAGGGCATCGAATAGTTGAGTGACTGCTTTTTCGTAGGCGTCCTGTTTGGAGGCAAAGCCGGCACGGTAAACCCCGTTGTTGATTTTTTCGTAGATAAATTCCGAGAGCTCTTCTTGTTCGGCGTGGAGGGATTCCGGGAATAAGGGTGAATCGGCGGATCCCAGCGGGCTGAAGACGGTGGCGAACATTTCGCAAATATCATCTTCGGAGTTGTTGACGATGGTGGATGTTTTGCGGTCCCAAAGCACCGGCACAGTCACGCGGCCTTGGAAATCGGGGTCGGTGGCGTGGTAGGCTTCACTGAGAAATTGGAATCCATTGAATGGATCGGGGCCATAGCCTGCCCCTTCGCGAAATGCCCACCCGCGATCATCGCGGATCGGGTCCACCACACTGAAGCTGACGGCATCCTGCAGGGCGCACAAATTCCGCACGATCAGGCTGCGGTGCGCCCAAGGGCATGCGAGCGAAACGTATAGGTGATAGCGGCCCGCCTCCGCAGAATATTTTGCATCCGCTGAGTCGCTTACTGCCTCGCGGAAGTCATCCTCCTGTCTTTCGAAATTACCGGAGTCCGAGTGTTCATCTGGAAACTGTGGTGCCATAATGGCAACTTACATTCCAACACACAACGTGCAACCTACAGCAACGGTGCGATCACCAGACTTACGATTGCCATCACATTGATCAGGATGTTCATGGATGGGCCGCTGGTATCTTTGAGCGGATCACCGACGGTGTCCCCCACGACGCATGCCTTGTGAGCTTCGGAATTTTTGCCGCCGAAATGACCGTGCTCGACATATTTTTTCGCGTTGTCCCAGGCGCCGCCCGAATTTGCCATCATGAGAGCAAGCAGGACTCCGCCGAGCAGAGTCCCAACGAGCGCGCCGCCGAGCACTTCAGGGCCAAAGCCAAAGCCGATGACCACTGGAGAACCCACGGCGATGAGTGCAGGCAGGAACATGCGCTTCAGAGCGGCGTCGGTGGCGATTGTCACACAACGGGCGGAATCGGGCTTGCCGGTGCCTTCGAGAAGGCCGGGAATTTCGCGGAACTGGCGTCGTATCTCCTCAATCATTTCCTGAGCAGCTTCGCCGACCGCCGTCATGGTGATGGCCGCTACAAGGAATGGAATGAGTCCCCCGATGAACACACCTGTAAGAACGCGCGGCTCGGATAGCAGGAGCGCGAAATCGGGGTAGTTGAGTGTGACTACGTTGACGAAGGCTGCGATGATAGCGAGTGCGGCCAGGGAAGCGGCGCCGATTGCAAAGCCCTTTCCGATTGCGGCGGTTGTATTCCCGACTTCGTCCAGGGCGTCAGTGATGTCGCGTGTTGCTTTGCCCAACCCGGCCATCTCTGCGATTCCGCCCGCGTTGTCTGCGACTGGTCCATAAGCGTCGATGCTCATGGTGATGCCGATGGTTGCAAGCATGCCCACTGCAGCAATGCCCACGCCATACAACCCCGCCATTGAGCTGGTCACCATCAGGATTCCGGCAACCACTGCAACAGGGATCACGACCGACTGCAGACCCACGGCGAGCCCGCGGATCATGACCGTAGCGACGCCTGTGAGGGACGCTTGTGCGATACTCCGCATTGGAGCGCCACCGGTGTAGTATTCCGTGGCAAGGCCGATGAGGATTCCACCGACGGACCCCGCGACCACGCACCACCAGACATTCACCGAGACACCAAGTCCAGAGATCACAAAATAGGCTGCCGCCACAAATAGCAATGCCGCTCCCAGCGTGCCCCCACGCAGGGCTTTCGCGGGCGCATTGTTGGCAAAAATTTTGACCAGGAAAATTCCCGCCATCGAGCAAAGCAATCCCGCGCTTGCCAGTGCCAGCGGGAGGAAAAGCAAAG
>JBGTCP010000241.1:0-2275 GCA_041748815.1 Chthoniobacterales bacterium | reverse complement strand
TGCATGGAAAATCCTGAGAGCCGCGCCTACCTCGATGAGGCAGCGGCCATCCTTTTCTGCGGAGACGGACTGGAGCGCATGGTGATCACCGCCACCGCGAGCGCCACATTGACTGGAATGAAAGGCACGCACGCGCGGCTGTACTCCGGCAAATACGAATTCGATTATCTCGAATTCCGCACTCGCATGGAAACCTTCGAACGCGAAGTGGTGCCCAAGTTTCAGGAATTCCACGATAAAAAACAAAGCATCATCGAGACCGAGCGGAAGCGACTGCGGTTGCATGAATTCAAGCCAAAGGTGCTCACATCCTTTGTGCGCAACCAGCTCATCGATGAAGTGTATTTGCCCCTCGTCGGTGATAACATGGCCAAGCAGCTCGGCGCGGCAGGCGACAATAAACGTACCGACCGCAGCGGACTTCTCCTTCTTGTCTCGCCACCTGGTTACGGCAAAACCACCTTGCTCGAATATATCTCCAGCCGGCTTGGCATTCAGTTTGTCAAAATCAATGGACCTGCCATCGGCCATACCACCACTTCGCTCGATCCCGAGGAGGCGCCCAACGCCGCCGCCCGCGAGGAAATCATCAAGCTCAACCTGTCGCTCGAAATGGGCGACAACGTCATGATCTGCGTGGACGATATCCAGCATTGCAGTCCCGAGTTTCTCCAAAAATTCATCTCCTTGTGCGATGCTCAGCGCCGCATCGAAGGCGTGTGGCGCGGCCAGCCACGCACCCACGATCTGCGTGGACGCAAGGTCGCGGTCGTCATGGCCGGCAACCCTTACACCGAGACCGGTACACGCTTCCGCCTGCCCGACATGCTTGCCAACCGCGCTGACACTTACAATCTTGGCGACATCATCGGCGGCAATCCAGAGTGGTTCAAAGCGAGTTACATTGAGAACGCAGTCACATCCAACACCGTGCTGGCACCGCTCTCGAACCGAAGCCAAAAAGACATTCGCGTGTTCCTGCGCATGGCCGCAACCGGCGAGCGCGAGGACAACAGCTTCGAGGGCAGTTATACCGCACAGGAAGTGGACGAGGTGATCTCCGTGCTTAAAAAACTTATCCGCGTCCGCGAAGTCATTCTCGCGGTGAATCAGGAATACATCCGGTCGGCTGCCCAGTCCGACGAGTTCCGCACCGAGCCTGCATTTAAGCTGCAAGGCTCCTACCGCAATATGAACCGCCTCGCCGAAAAAGTGGTCGCGATCATGAACGACCAGGAAGTTGAAGAAATGATCCTCGATCATTACAGCAACGAAAGCCAGACGCTCACCTCGGATGCTGAGTTCAATTTGTTGCGCCTGCGCGAGATTGTAGGTGCCACCACAGAGGTCGAGGACAAGCGCCTGGCGGAAATTCGTTCCACCTTCAGCCGCAATCAACTCACGCGCAACGTCGATGACAGCGACCCCATGAGCGGCGTCATCGGCCAGCTCGCTGCATTTCACAAAGGCATGGAAGACATCCGCTCGACCATCCTGCAAGCCGCGACCACCCACGCCAAACCACAAACGCTTGCCGAGCAAACGATCGCTCAGTTGCGCGAGATCATCGCCGGACTCCGAGCTGTGCCCGTGGATGTGGAGATTAAAGTTCAACCTGTCGAACACAGCAGCACCCCGCATCCTGCGACCAAAGGTAAGGGTAAAGAAAAAGCCCTCCCCATTGTGGTCGAGCCCACGATCGAGCAGAAGCCGTAGCACGCACGTGCAGCAATTAAAATTCGGAATCGCTGCTATTTAAAAAAATGAGCCGTTTTAAGTAGCCACTGCACCCGTTTACTGCTCAGCCTCCAGAACGCTGCGCATTTTTTTAGCGAGCGTCGAGGGCAGGTAGGGTTTTTGCAGGAAATGAATGTGGGACCTCTGGTCGTCATCGTGCGCGATTGCTTCTTCATTGTAGCCTGAAGTAAACAGAACCTTTGTGCGGGGTGAAAAAATCTCAAGACTGTTTGCAAGCTGGCGTCCGCCGATGTGCGGCATAACGATGTCCGTGAGCAACAGGTCAATGTCCTTCGCTTGCCCTGAGTGGAAGAGCCGGAGCGCATCCTTGCCATCGACCGCTTGGATCACCGTGTAGCCCAGGGTTTCGAGGTTCTCGGCCATCAATTTGCGCACCGCCGCATCGTCTTCCACGAGCAGCACCCGTTCGGTGCCGCCAACAAGATCAGGCGACGACATGGCCACGGAGGGCAATTCAGGCCCGTCTTCCGTTGAGTTTGCAATGGGCAGGTAGACATTGAAAGTCGTTCCTCTGCCC
>JBGTCP010000240.1:0-3085 GCA_041748815.1 Chthoniobacterales bacterium | reverse complement strand
GTGATCGTACAAAGATCGTGGGTGGATCTGAAACGTGTCTCAATGGTTTTTGGAAAGGTCTCCTGCATCATTTTGAGGAGGTCTTTGATGATGTGGACCGGGTTGACAGGGATTCGCTGCCCCTCGATACCACGGGCAAACCCTAAAACCTGCTTCACCAGATCGGCACCGCGACGGGCGCTGCTCTCGGTGGTTTCTAGCATGGCAAGGCCCTGCCGGTCAGATACTTTTTCCTTGAGAACATCAATCGAGAGCAAGATGGGGGCAAAAACGTTGTTCAGATCATGAGCGATGCCTCCTGCGAGCGTGCCGATACTTTCCATGCGCTGGGATCTGAGCGATTGTTGTTCGAGGATTTTGCGCTCGGTGATGTCTGTCGCAGTCCCCACAAAATGGGAAAGCTGACCGTCCTCGCCGTCCACGGGAAATGCCCGGTCATGGATCCAGCGGGTCGAGCCATCGGCGTGGAGGATGCGATACTCCGTGTCGTAGGCACAGGTGTTGGCGCGCTCGGCGACTTCCTTTTGAACGCGCTTGGCATCTCCGGGGTGCAGGGCGGCTTTCCAGTTGGAAGGATCGGCCAGGAGGGTCGCGCAAGGCACTCCCCAGATCCTTTCGTAAGCCGGGCTTACGTAGTGCATATCACTGTTGTCGGCACTGGTGATGTAAAAAACCTCAGCGATATTTTCGGCGAGTTGGCGGAAGCGTTGTTCGCTCTCGCGGAGGGAGGCTTCGATCTCTTTGCGGATTTTGATGTCGTTTTTGAGTGCCTGATTCGCTTTTTCGAGCTCGAGTGATTTTTCTTCAAGTTTCCGGATGAGGGACTGGCTGTAGGCTTTGAGGAGGTGCGGCTCTTCAAATACGGGCATCACTGCGGGGACGCTGGCGGGTTGCCCGCATGTTTGCTCGATGCGCTTGATGAGGTCTTCCGGCTCGCAGGGTTTGAGGATGAAAGCGTCAGCCCCAAGGTTAATAGCGAGCCGCTCGTCCTCCGGCTCCGTGTACGTGGCGGTGTAGACCACAAAAGGGATCGATTTAAGCAGCTCGTGGGCTTTGCATTGCTGGAGTAAAGTGTAGCCATCCATGACCGGCATGAGGAGGTCTGAGATGATGAGGTCCGGCCGTGCTCTGCGTGCTCTGACCAATGCCTCGGCACCGTGCCGGGCGGTCTCGGATTCGTAGCCGTGAGCGTTGAAAAGGGTCTCGAGGTAATACAGGTTTTCCTCTTTGTCGTCGACAATGAGAATGTGCTTTCCGCGGTCTGGGGGGGAATCACTCATGGCAGAAATGCGAGTACCTCTGAGAGAAATGTGTCGGGATTGATCGGTTTTTCGATGTAACCGGTACAACCCGCTTCAAGGGCTTTTTCCTTGTCTCCTGGCATGGCGTAGGATGTCACAGCAATGATGGGCGTATTTTTCAGGGCTTCGATCTCACGAAGCGAGCGGGCTACCGAGTAGCCGTCGAGCGTGGGCAGTTGTATATCCAACAGTATCACATCAGGTAGCAGATCTTGCGCCAGCTGAATGCCCGAGATGCCATCGATGGCACTTTTTACATCATGTCCGTGGCGCTCCAAGAGGAAAGTGGCCAGGTAGCGGTTTTGTTCGTTGTCCTCAATCAATAAAAAGAAGAGTTTCATGGGAGGGGGGAGTTACGGTTTACAGGTAGCGTAAGGACGAACTCGCTGCCATAAGATTCCACGCTGTTCACGTCGATCACGCCTCCCAGCAGGGTAGCAAGACGGCGGCAAATCACCAGCCCCAGACCCGTGCCTTCATGTTGGCGGGTAAGGCCGGTGTCAATTTGGAGAAAAGGCTGAAAAAGTTTTCCGAGGTCCTGTGCCTTGATCCCAATGCCCGTGTCCCTCACTGCTATTCTGACTCCTTCGACGATGGTGCCGGTTGCGGGCATGCTGAGTTCAGGAAAGTATTCCATCGTGAGTGTGACGCTGCCGTTGTCGGTAAATTTGATGGCGTTGTTGAGAAGATTGAGCAGGATTTGCTCCACCCTGCGTTGATCGCTGAAGATCGTCGCGGGGACTTCACGGATGTCGCATTTGAGTGCTAACGATTTTTTTGCGGCAAGCGGGCGTATGATTTCAATGACCTGACTGACAGAGGCTGTGAGGTCGAAAGGTTCCTTTCGCACTTCGAGCTGGCCTGCTTCGATTTTTGAAAGGTCGAGGATGTCATTAATGAGCTCCAGCAAGTGCCGCGCGCTGGTGCGTACCATGCCGAGCTGTTTGTTCTGCTCGGGATTGAGTGGCCCTGCAAGCCCTTGAAGGAGGATGCCAGTGAATCCAATGATCGAGTTTAACGGCGTCCTCAGTTCGTGCGACATGGTCGCCAGGAAGGCGGATTTGAGTTGATCGGCAGCTTCGGCGCGGACCAGTGCGGTTTTGAGTTCGCTGGTGCGCGCCGTGACGATGGCCTCCAGATTTTCATTGAGCTCGCGCAACGCCAGCTCGGCCTCGACCCGCTCGGAGAGGTCGATACCGACTCCCACCAGGCAGGTTTCTCCGCTGTATTGAATGCGTCGCCCGGTGAAAAAGTACGGGATCTGAGTGCCGCACTTCGTAAGAAACGGGGCCTCCACCGAGGATTCTCCCGCGGTGAGAGTCTCTTCAATGCGGGACTTTACGAACTTTCTTTCGTCATCTGCAAAAAAGTCCAGTGGATGCATCGCGGCGATTTCCTCGTCGGAGTAGCCGGAGACGTTGACGAAGTTGCGGTTCCAGCGCAGAAATTTGCCTCGTTCGTTATAGAAATATAGTACGCCCGGGAGGCTCTCAAGCAGTGTCTCTGAGAAGGCACGTTCATTGGATGCCGATGTGCGGGCACGGATTCTCTCGGCTTCACGCTCGAAACCATCCAGCGCGAAGGAGATCTCCGATGCGGCATTCATGAGGAGGTCGACTTCTTTCTGCTGAAAAAAGTCTTTCTCCATGGCGTAGACGTTAAGCATCCCTCGGACCACGTGTTTGATCCTGATAGGAAAGGCACCCAGCGAATTAAAGCCCTGCTTGAGGAGCTGCTTGCGCCAGTGATCCAGAGCATGGTCCTTCGACACATCATTGCTGATG
>JBGTCP010000239.1:0-3400 GCA_041748815.1 Chthoniobacterales bacterium | reverse complement strand
TCTTTGCTGGCAAAAACGCAAGTCTTGTGGCGGCTCCCGCACTATTGCCATTCCGACTGTGCGGGACCGCATACTCCAAGGAGCATTGGCAGACTTTCTGGATACGTCTATTGGGCTTTCTCCCGGCGTTCACAGCTTTGCCTACCATTCCGGGCGTGGATGCCAAGACGCGCTTGAGCAATTGGATGCACTGCTTCGGTCCGGACTCAGCACGGTGCTTCGGACCGACATCGAAAAGTGCTTTGATCGCATTCCCCATCGGCAATTGATTGCTGAGGTCGGGGCGCGGCTCGATGAAGAGTCGGGCAAGGCACTTGCTCCGCTTCTGCTCGCCATTCTGCGAACCCCGCGCCAATGGGGACGTCGCTTTGAATTTCCCCGGAAAGGCATTCCGCAGGGAAGCCCGCTTTCCCCGCTCCTGGCAAATCTCTTTCTGGACCCTGTGGATCGTGAGCTGATCGCGTCCGGCTTTGATCTCATCCGGTATGCCGACGATATTCTCATTGCCTGTCCGTCGGAGGCTCGTGCACACGAAGGCCTGAATCGTTTGAAGACCGCTCTTGACCAGCGCGGCCTCGCGCTTAATCCGTCCAAGACCTCCATTCTCGATTCGCGGGTTCAGCAATTTGAATTTCTTGGCCATCAATACCGGAATGGCATGTGGGAAATTCCGCCTGGCCGCATCGAAGAAATCCATTCCCGCATCCGCAGCGCCCTCGGGCCGTCAGCACAGGCAGGGAGTGCCAGAGCGGGCAGCATTCTCCGTGGCTGGGCCGAATTCTATCGTCGCCGCTGCCCACAAACTCCTCGCGTCTTTGACAAGCTTGTGCCGCTCCTCTCTCACCGGATTTCTCAGAACAACTGAGGGCCCGCTATTTTTCGGAGGCTCCATGAATGAGGATCCGAGAACTTTTTAGGTGGCCAGTGCTGTGATCTGGCTGGCATCATGAACGCCTTCGACTCTATAACTACCGCACGATGCAAATTCTGATCAATGGTTTAGTGTCGGGCATGGCTATCGCGCTTCTCGCGGTGGCTTTTCAGATTGTGTATCTGCCCACCAGGGTTTTTTTTCTCGGCCTCGCCGGGGTCTATTCTGTGTGTCCCTTTGTCGCCTACTCCCTTTTACGTGGCGGCCTGGGCTGGCCCTTGGCACTCAGTGCCGCCCTTGGTGTATCCATCATTTTGTCGTTGCTCTGCGAATATCTAAACCACGGCCCGCTCGCCCGAAAGCGGGCGTCGGATGGCGCACAGCTGATCGCTTCCCTGGGTATCTACATCATCCTGGTGCAGTGCGTTGCCATGATCTGGGGAAATGACACAAAAACACTCCGCACGGGGCTCGATTCGGTGACGCGCTTCGCTGGCACTATTGTGACCGGAGCGCAATGGATGACACTGGGCGTGGGAGCCATCTGCCTGATTGCTTTTGCGATTCTTCTTCGAAAATCCAGCTTGGGCCTGCGATTGCGTGCCTTGGCGGACAACCCGATGATGTTTGCTCTTTTCGGATACAACATCGACCGATACCGCCTTTTTGCCTTTGCGCTCTGCGGTATTTTTGCAGCTTCCGCATCACTTACCACCGCTTACGACATCGGGTTCGACCCCCACACCGGATTGCACGCGGTGCTCCTTGCTATCGTTGCAGTGATTATCGGCGGACGCGGCTCGTTTCTGGGGCCGGTTTTAGGGGGACTTGTTCTTGGCGTGCTGCGAGCCCAGGTTGTGTGGCATTTTTCCGCCCGGTGGCAGGAAGCTGCTACCTTTGCGCTGCTGGCTTGCTTCCTGTTGCTGCGCCCGCAAGGTCTGATGGGAACAAAAACCCGCCTGGAGGCTGAGTGAGGATTCCGCAATCATGAATTATTTCCTTCATCTTCTCATCTATTTCGACATCTACCTCATCGTCGCTCTGAGCCTCAACCTAGTGGTGGGGTATTGCGGGATGCTCACTCTTGCGCATGCGGGATACTATGCCATTGGCGCTTACGCATATGCTCTTCTGGCACTGAATCTGGGCTGGGGGTTTGTTCCCGCGACTTTGGCGGGAGCTGCGATTGCAGCCATCCTGACCCTGGCTGTCTCCCTGCCATCGTGGCGACTGAAAGGTGATTTTTTCGTTCTTGCCAGTCTGGCGGTGCAGGCACTTATCTTCAGTGCGCTTTACAACTGGTCGAGTGCGGGTGCTCCACTTGGCTCGTGGAAAAACCTCACCAATGGCCCGTTTGGCATCACTGGCGTTCCCCGGCCAGAGATTTTCGGTTGGGCTCCTTCTGGCATGCTTGCCTTTGCGATCTTTGCCACCTTGGTAGCTGCATCATGTGCGTTCGTCCTTGCACGTCTCAAAAATTCGCCATGGGGGAGATTGCTCAAGGCCATGCGCGAAGATGAGCTTGCGGCCCGTGGCCTGGGAAAAAACACCCGCATGGCGAAGGTCCACGCCTTCGCGATTTCTGGAGCTATGGTCGCTGTGGCCGGAGCACTTTATGCCGGGCATGTCCGCTATATCGATCCGTCAACTGCATCACTGGACGAAAGCATTCTCATGCTCAGCATGGTCATCGTCGGCGGACTCGGCAACTTTCGGGGACCGGTGGTTGGAGCTGCCGTCCTGCTTCTTCTGCCCGAGGCATTGCGTTTTCTTAATCTTCCGGACGCACAGGCCGCCAATCTTCGCATGCTCATCTACGGCCTTCTGCTTATTCTCATGATGCATTTCCGCCCGCAGGGAATCGCAGGAAAGTACCGATTGGAATGAATTGCAGCCTGAGAAATTCCCCGACTTTTCCCCCGAATCATGGTTCCCTGATCAACAACCCTCGCTGTCACACAGGTTCATCCAAGGGTAATTCGCCCTCCCGCCGTTCCGCAATGTCCGGAATCATCATCTCCTTGATCTCGCTGAGCTTTCGCACAAGGGCCATGCCAGGTTCGAGATTCTTCACGAGGGCGATTGTTTCCGTAAGGACCTTGCGTATCTGCGCACGCTGCCTCCGCTCGCTGACATAAACATCGTCATTCAGATCACAATGGCGGATGTGGTAGCGCCCGGCAGGTGTCACCCCGAATACCCGATGCGTCAGAGGGTCCTCGAAGATATGCTTTCCATAGTCGAGTTCTTCGCAGCAATTGAGGAAACGAAGTCCGAGTTTTCGGTCTGCGGGCGAGGGCCAGACGTGCCATTTTGAACGATTGCAGTGCGACGTGGCCGGGAAAAGATTAGTAAAGTGATTTCGATGCTTTCCGGTCAACGTCGGGTTGAAGTGATCCACCTGAAGTTCGGTCCCGCGAAGCTGCATGGAATACGCGCATCGACCGTCGAAATCCCGTAAAAGGTCAGGCAGAGCCTGACGATGCTTGCCTTTTGGATAGTATGCTTTTCGTGGACTATCTCGCGAGA
>JBGTCP010000238.1:0-21709 GCA_041748815.1 Chthoniobacterales bacterium | reverse complement strand
TCTCCGCGACCGTCTGGTTGCGCACCGATGGCGACCGGCTGCAACTCGCCGTGGCGGTGCTCGACGACACGCTGGTGCAGGCGGCCGCTCCCGACCGCCTCGCCGAGCACGACTGCCTGCAAGTCGTGCTGGCGAGCGACGGCGGGGAGCCGCTGCTCGATGCCATCGTGGGCATGATCGGAGACAAGGTCGCGGTCACCGGCAACGCCGCCAGTGGCCGCTTTGGCATCTCGCGCACCAAGGATGCCGAGGGCCGGGGCGTGACTTTCTACCGTCTCTCACTGCCAAAGAGCGTGGTCTCGGGACGTCCGTTTCGCCTCAGTCTGCAAGTGAGTGACAACGACTCGGATCACCTGAAACAAACTCTCTCGACCGGCGACGTGAACAAACCGGTGCACGGAGAGCGGATGATTGCTCCATAGTATGAACATTTTAGGAAATGCCGGGTTGGAACTGCGAAGCGGTTGTCCGGGAGAAACGAACGGCGAGGGCGGTGGGTTGGAAACGGCGGAGATTCAGCGGGCGATCGACGACGCCGGTAGATGCGGTGGGGGCGTCGTACGGATTCGACCGGGAATTCACCGGACAAGCACGCTCAGGCTACGGAGCAGAGTGACGCTTCTCGTCGAGCCCGGGGCCACTCTCCTGGGGCACGACGATCCCGAGTCCTACGAAGCCATCACGCGGATCGGAGGCGACGACAGACTTCCAAGGCGCTGGAACCGTTCGCTGTTGCTCTGCGATAACGTCGAGGACGTGACGATCACCGGCGGCGGAGTGATCGACGGGGGCGATGTCTTCGATCCCGAGGGGGAGGAGAGAATGCGGGGCCCCCACACGATTCTTCTGCACGAGAGCAAGCGCGTCCGGATCGCGGATGTGCGCATCCAGCGTTCGGCGAACTACGCGATCCTGTTCTACGACTCGGACCGCGTCGATATCGAACGGGTGACGGTCGAGGGCGGATGGGACGGGGTTCATTTTCGCGGTCGCAAAGGACGGCCCTGTAGGGATGTGACGATCAGCGGCTGCCGATTCTACACCGGCGATGATGCGATTGCCGGCTGCTATTGGGACAATGTGGTGATCGAGAAATGCCTGCTGAACTCGTCGTGCAATGGGATCCGCCTCATCGGACCGGCGAAAGATCTCCTGATTCACCAATGTCTGATCTATGGCCCCGGACGTTTTCCGCACCGCACGTTCGACAACCGCAATTCGCTTGGCGGGATTCTCCTGCAGCCGGGAGCCTGGATGAAAACGGAGGGCGAACTCGATGGGGTCGTCATTTCGGATATCACCATGCACCGGGTGCAGACACCGTTTCAGTTCGTCCTCAAACACGGGAACACAGGAGGAAGAATAACCGTCAGCCGCGTGGACGCCCACGGCGTCTATCACGCCGCCAGCTCCGTCGAGAGCTGGGCGGAGGAACCCTTCGGAGAAGTCACATTCCGGAACGTCTCCATCGATTGCGAGTCAAGCTGCGACGATCCTTCCGCACCCTCCGTCGTGGCGCAGCCACACGTCGGGATCCGTCCCCTGCCGGCTTGGGCAATGTATGCGAGGGGCGTGCGAAAACTGTCGCTCCAGGATGTCCGCTTCACGATTTCGGGCCAGTCCGTGCAGCCCGCGCTTTTCTGCGAGCAGGTAGGATGTCTGGAACTCGACCACCTGATTCTTCCATCGAATGTGGATCGTGAAACCGGGATCCGGTTGGAGCGCGTCGAAAGGGTGGAGCAAAGGAACAACACAACATCGCCATGTTCACCCAGCCAAATCCCAATCCAGGCGGCAACCCGACCCCAGAGTTCAACGACCAAGCCATGACCGAACGTCCTAACATTCTTTTCCTAATGTCCGACGAGCATCGACCCGACGTGACCGGCTTTGAGGGCAACGGGGTTGTGCGCACACCGGTGCTCGATGAGCTGGCTCGCACGGGCGTTGTTTTTCGGAACGCCTACACACCGAGCCCCATCTGCGTGCCGGGACGCCAATGCATGATGTCTGGCCAATTTCCGAGTGCCTGCGGGGCGCGTGGATACGGGCAGGATTTGCCGCCATTCCATATGACCTTTGCCCGGCGTTTCGCGCAGTATGCCTACCAAACCGTCTGCTCCGGCAAGCTGCATCACATGGGCGTGGATCAGATGCAGGGGTGGACGAAACGGGTTTCGCCGGACTGCGAAGTGGCCGTCCACTTCGTCGAGGGACGGGTGGAAGCCGAGTTCGAGCGCTACCGCCCGCAGGCCGGCACGGGAAAATGGTCGAACCAGAAGGAGATCGAGCGGGCTGGCATCAGCGTGGGCCAATCCCAACTGGGCGACGCCCGCGCGACCCAGGCGGCGATTGATTTTCTCGAAAAGCACTTCTGCGATGCCGCCTACGACCGTCCGCTTTCCCATCGTCCGCTGCTTCTCAAGTTGAGCCTCGTGCAGCCGCACTATCCCTTTCTGACCGATCGGGAAAAGTTCACCCACTACCTCAACCGGGTGCCGGTGTGTGACGAAACGGTGTGCGACCATCCGCGCCTGAGCAGGACCCAAGCGGGTCCGCTAGTCCAGGCAAGCATCCGCGACAAACGCCGCGCGACAGCCGCCTATTACGGAATGATCGAGCAGGTGGACTCGCACTACGGCGATCTGATGCGGGCTCTCGAACATGTCGCGCAGAATCTCGACGACTGGATCATCGTCTATACGAGCGACCACGGCGAAATGCTGGGTCAGCACGGCATCTGGGAGAAGACCCAATACTACGAGGGTTCGGTGCGGGTGCCGCTCGTCATCCGCTGGCCGCGCCGGTTCGCTCCGCGTGTAGTCGAGGAGAATGTCAACCTCTGCGACCTCTTTTCCACGTTGTGCGATCTCGCCGGGATAGTTACGCCCGACGGTCTGGACAGCCGCTCCCTCGTCCCGCTCATGAATGGCGAAAATGCGGGCTGGGACAACGAAACCGTGAGCCAGCTAGGCCATGAACTCATGATCAAGCGCGACGCCTTGAAGTATTTGTGGTTCGGCCCGGACGTTCCCGAAGTCCTGTTCGACCTGGCCTCCGATCCCGGCGAGTGCCGCAACGTTCTGGACGATGCCAGGCACGCAGAACCGCTGGCCCGATTCTGCCGCCGCAGGGACGAACTGGGCTTTGGAGTTTTTTAAATGACCATACCTCTATCGCGTTTGATTTCCCAAACGGCGACCAAGCCGCTGCTTGCCGCCATCCTGCTTTCCGTGGCTGGCGCGCAGGGCCAGTCGCCTGGCCCGGACTTGCAGCCGCATTGGAAAGAGGCTTCGAAGCTGCTGATCCGCGAGGCCAACAATGGCTTCACGGACGCGGCGAAGCGGGATTCACAAAATCGAGAATCTAGATTCGGAAAGGCGATCACCCTTTTGGAACTGCAGCCGAAGACCCGGTCGAACGTCGAACTCGCGGCGGACTTGCTGGACGAACTCGCAGCGGAAGTTCCGGCGGACAAGATCACGATCCCCGCGCGCTACTATCGCGCGCGCATCGAACAGGTGCATCGCTTCGAGCCCGATCCGGCAAAGGCCCAGGAGATGTTCACCGCGCTCTACCGGGACCATCCCGAGCATCCGTTGGCCCAGGCAGGTCTCGTGAAGGCGGCGACCATCGACATCTATACTTCGGAACGCGACCCCCAGGCGCTGGCACTCGAGCTGGCGGAATACAGGACGCTGGCTGCAACGCTGACATTCCCACCCGCGAAACGGGATCTCTACCTGGGCCTCGCGGCGGCAGAGGCGCGTTACTTTGGAGAAAGCGAGCGCTCGTTGAACGATCTGCTGGCCGCCGACCGGATCGGCATCGTCCAGTCCCAGGCACGCGCTTCCACTTGGGTGCGAATCGCCGAAGTGGCCCGGAAGACCGGCAGGACGGACATCGCCCGGCGCTACTATGAAATGTTTCTGGAGAAGTTTCCCCGGGACAAGCGCCACTACATGGTCCTTGGCAATTGGAGGGCGGAGTGCGGGATGCGTTCCAGGTGCTGGTGGATGAATACGAGCGAACCCATCCGGACGTCGAAGTCGAGCAGATGGCCATCCCGGAGCGCATTTGGAAGAACTGGCTGGTGACGCAGTTGGTGGGGAAGACGGCCCCGGAGATCATCCAGCTTGGCCAGGGCAGCACCACGGAGATCATCGCCCGCTATTTCGAGCCGCTGACCTCCGAAGTCGAGAAGCCGAATCCCTACAATCGCGGGACGGATCTGGAAGGCGTCGCCTGGCGCGACACGTTCATCGACGGAATCACGCTCGCGCCCAGCGACTCGGATGACCTGCTGGACGTCTTCGGGGTTCCCTCCGCAATTTTTACGATCCGAGTTTACTACAATCGCGAGCTGTTCCGGGAAATCACCGGGGGAGAGACCCTTCCGACGACCTACGACGAGTTCGTCGCGCTCTGCCAGAAAGTCGAGGCCTTCCGAACGGCGGATGGAGGCCGCATCCTGCCGATCGCCGGCTCGAAATATAATGCTCCCTACATGCTCGACGCTCTGTTTCAGAGCCAAACCCAGCAACTGAAGCTGGTGCTAGGAGAAACCGCCAATCTTGGAGCCAACACGGAGGAAGTCGCCATGGCCTACCTGACCGGCAACTGGACCTGGGAGACGCCATCCGTCCAAAGCGGGCTGGGCCTGATGAGTGAAGTGGGCCGCTTCCTGCAACCTGGCTTCCTCTCTCTTGGCCGGGACGATGCGCTCTTCTACTTTGTCCAGCAGAAGGCGCTGATGATTGCCTCGGGAAGCTGGGATGCCTCGAGCATGAAGATCCAGGCACCCTTCGAAATCGGGGCGTTCAGAATGTCGCTCCCGGACATACACATGAGAGCAGCTAAGTGCAAACAAAGCGCAATGCCAGTTCGGCCATTTCTCCCAATATCCTACGACCACAATTTGAGCAAAATTACAATCAGAAAAAAGTCAGTATCAACTACTGGCGATGGCCCGACGAGAGCCTCAGTGGCAACACCATCGACTTCTTCACCGTGGTTTTAAAAACCACCTTCCACACCGCCATGGTCGTAATCACCAAAGCAAACACCTCGCCAAAAGCGTCTAGTATTTGAAATCTCTCATCGTTCGAATCGCTCGGAGTTACGTTTCTTCCCAGCTTGGATTGAACCCGATTACTTTTGTGTTTGAATTTCGCCCTCTGCGCTTTGTCTTGATCACCACATCCGTCGAACCATCATTCCAAGTGACCGTGGCAATTATTTTCTCATTGGCGTGTTTTGAAAAGATCACCCGCGCTGACTGTTGCGGCAAGAGTTCGGCAGCCAGCATGACTTTTTCCAGCAACGGGCTCTGGGTCTCAGCGATACTCAAGAGCCTTAAAGGTTTCGGAACGGGAGACCGTTCACTGGGCATCTTGGGAGGCTCCTCCCCGTTGATGAGCCGATGGTAGGCGCTGTGCACGGATTCCGCCGTGACACGCACTTCACTGCCGGATTTGCCGCTTTTATTCGAGGCGATCACCAGCCAATCGTCGCCATGCCGAGAAGCGTGGAGCATGCGGCCCACTGCTTTCGGCCACTGGGCGAACAAATCGATGAGTTGCGACTTTGTTACAAACAACTGCTCTTTTCCGTCGATCTGGATCGTTGGAAGCGGTGCTGTTTTGTCCTTAAAACCTACACTCTTGTCAGCGTCTCCATTCTCTAAACCATTGCAGCAGCCGCTCTTAGAAGGAAAAGTGTCGCTGAAATGGGAGTGCACCCGGCGGGGGTCGAACCCACAACCTTTGGCTTCGGAAACCGGGCAGGTATCGATGGGGTATTCTGCTTCTTTGGCTTCTTCAGCATGCGCAGTGGCGAATCCGACGGAAGAGATCGCGGCGATCAATGCGGTGATGAGTTTGTTTTTCATAGTTCGATTTTGTTAATTTCCGGTGTGGGTTTGTCGTGTCTGATGGCGGAGCCGGAGTTCTTCGACCAGGCAGAAAAGGGTGGGTGTGGTGAGCATCGTGATGAGGGCAACGGTCATTCCGCCAACCGTGGGCAGGGCCATGGGTAGCATCACGTCCGAGCCGCGTCCAGTGCTGGTGAGCACGGGCAGCAACGCAACGACTGTGGTGACGGTTGTCATGATCGCGGCGCGCACGCGCAATTTGGAGCCCGCGACCACGGTATCGCGGATTTCTTTCAAGGTCGATGGCTTGTGTTTTTTCCACATGTTGCTCAGGTAAGAGGTCATCAGCACGCCGTCGTCGGCGGCGATGCCAAAGAGCGCAAGGAAACCGACCCAGACGGCCACGCTGAGATTGACCGGGCCGATTTGGAAAAGTTCACGGAGGTCCACTCCCGCGATGGTGACATCGAGGAACCAGGGTTGATTGTAAAACCACAGCAAAATAAATCCTCCCGACCAGGCGACGAAGATTTCGCTGAATACGGCCAGGGAGTGCAGGATGTCACGGAACTGCGCGTAAATGAGCAGGAAGATGAGCGTGATGGAGAGGGGGACTAGCAGCATGAGGCGCGCCTCGGCGCGGACCTGATTTTCATACGCTCCCGTAAAGCGGTAGGTGACGCCGGGAGGAATTTCCAAGTTGCCTTTGTCGATCTGGTCTTGGACGTAACGGGCCGCGCTCTCGACGACATCGACTTCCGCGAAGCCGGGTTTTTTGTCGAAGATGACGTAGCCGACTTTGAAGGTGTCTTCGGACTTGATGGCCTCGGGGCCCCGGCTGTATCGCACTTTGGAAAGCTGACCAAGGGGGATTTGCGGGCCGCCCATGGTCGGGATAAGGATGCCATCCAGCGCCTCAATGTTGTCGCGGAGTTCGCGGGCGTACCTCACGCGCACGGGGTAGCGTTCGCGGCCTTCCACGGTGGTGGTGATCGGAGTGCCACCGATGGCGACTTCGATCACGTCCTGCACATCTGCGATCGTGAGCCCGTAGCGTGAGAGAGCTGCGCGGTCGATGTCGATCTCCAAGTAGGGCACGCCAACGATCCGGTCGGCGAATACAGTCGCGGGTTCAATGCCGGGCACCTCCCGCAGCACGCGCTCCATATCCAGGCCTACTCGTTCGATGGTCTCAAGGTCAGGCCCATAAACTTTGACACCAAAGGCTGCGCGCATCCCGCTTTGAAGCATGACGATGCGGGTCTCTATGGGCTGGAGCTTGGGTGCGGAGGTCGATCCAGGCACCTCGGCGACATGCACAATCTCTTTCCAAATATCGTCGGGTTTACGAATTTCATCGCGCCATTGTCGGAATGGCCGCCCCTTCTCGTCGGGAATCAAGTTGCTTTGTTCGTCGCGTACGAATTCCTTATTTCCACGATCGTAACGGAAGCGAAGACGCCTGCCGTTCTCGTCGAGAAGGTATTCGGGTTTGTAATTGATGACCGTCTCGACCATCGAAACCGGGGCGGGGTCAAGCGGGCTCTCGGCTCGTCCGATTTTTCCGACCACGGAGTCAATCTCGGGGATGGACGCGATGGCCTGATTTTGGATTGAAAGGACATCAGCGGCTTCTCCAATCGAGCCATGAGGCATGATGGTCGGCATATAGAGGAACGATCCTTCGTCGAGGCTGGGCATGAATTCCTTACCGAGGCCGGGGAAGGTGTGATAGGCGGCGTTCCAGACCGTGTTTTTGCGGAGGCCCTCGGGCACCCAGGAAAAAATAGTGCCGAAGCCGAGCCAAACCATGAAACCTGACGCAACTAAAGTGCCCGCGACCCCAAGAAAGATCGCTTTGTTTTCAATGCACCACCGGACGATGGATGGATAAAAGTGGACAAACACATGTGCCGAACCGAGCAATACGCCGACTACACCGACGACGAAGAGTGTGTTCATGGCCCCACGTTCCGGGCCGAGCGGCATCCACGTTTCCGCAAGAATGGTCGCCATGATAAAGGCCACGAGGAAGTTAAAGGCCCAGATGAGTTGCTGCTGCCGATGCTTGGGGAAGCTGTCCCGAAACTGACCGAAGAGGCCGACAAGGATCATCAGTGCACCGACCATCCAAGGAAACCAGTCGAAGACGAGCGGCAGAACGATTCCCCCCACCACAAGCAGGAAGGTCAGGATGATTCTCGTATTGCGACGGGGTGCGCTTGCACCGAGCAGCCATACAAGCAAAGTGGGCAGCACGCAGAGCGCGAGAACGATGACGCCGACGAGGGCAAACAGGTTGGTGTAGGCGAGTGGCTGAAACAATTTACCCTCCGGGCCTTCCATTGCGAAAACCGGCAGGAAACAGACCGCCGTGGTGGCGACTGCCGTGAAGACCGCGCTTCCCACTTCGGACGTGGAGCGCGAAACGGTCTCCCGCACCGCCGCCATCCCGGTCGCCGGCTGCTCTTCGAGATGACGCAGAGTATTCTCCGAGATGACGATCCCCATATCCACGATGGTGCCAATGGCGATCGCGATGCCGGCCAGGGAGACGATGTTGGCATCTACCCCGAACAGCTTCATACAGATAAAGGTCACCAGCACAGTCAGCGGAAGCATGAGCGAAATGGCGAACGCGCTTCGCAGGTGGAGGACCATGAGAATGACCACAATGACTGTGATATAGATCTGCTGTTCGATGGCTGAACTGAGTGTGCCCAGAGTCTCAAGAATCAACCCGGACCGGTCGTAGAACGGGACGATCTCGAGTTTGCTCACCGTGCCGTCTTCGAGCGTTTTTGAAGGCAGTCCGCCTGAAATTTCGGCGATTTGTTTTTTAACCTCTTCGATCACCGCCATAGGGTTTTCGGCGTAGCGTGCGACGACGATTCCTCCCACGACTTCAGCGCCTTCTTTGTCGAGCACGCCCCGGCGCAGTGCCGGGCCAAGGCCTACAGTGGCGATCTCCCGAAGTGTGATGGGCACGTTGTCGCGCACGGCCACAGTGGTCTGTTCCAGATCTTCCAGCGACTCGATGAATCCAAGGCCGCGGATGACGTAGTCGACCCGGTTGATTTCCATGGTGCGCGCACCAACATCGATATTTGACCGACGGACAGCAGTGAAAACCTGGTCGAGCGTGACGTCGAATGCACGCATCGCCTCGGGCTTAACGTCGATCTGGTATTCCCGCACGAACCCGCCCACCGAAGAGACTTCCGAAACGCCATCCACTGCCTGGAGGGCGTAGCGAACATAGTAGTCCTGCACCGATCGGACTTCGTGAAGGTCCCATCCGCCGGTAGGATTTCCATCGGGATCTCTCCCCTCAATTGTGTATTGAAAGACTTGGCCGAGCCCGGTCGCATCGGGTCCGAGTGCGGGTTGCACGTTTTCTGGAAGGGTTCCCTGCGGCAGGCTGTTGAGTTTTTCCAGAATGCGCGAACGGGTCCAATAAAACTCCGCATCGTCTTTGAAGATCACATAGATCATCGAGAACCCGAACATCGAGAAGCTGCGGATGGTTTTAACCTCCGGCAGGCCAAGCAGGGCCACGGTGAGCGGATAAGTGACCTGATCCTCAATATCCTGCGGGGAGCGTCCGGGCCAGTCAGTGAAGACAATTTGCTGATTCTCGCCAATATCGGGAATGGCATCGACATGCACTGGCGAACGTTCGACGCCTGAGAGATTCCAGTTGAATGGAGCCACAAACACACCCCAGCCGACAACCAGCGCGAGCAGGATGAAGACGATGAGTTGGTTGCGAAGACAGAGTTGAACGAGGCGGTCGATCATAGAATTGAGGAGCTACGAAAAAATGAGGGGCAGGATTGGGGCCACGAAAAGGCACAAAAAGGCACGAAAAGCGGTGAGAGGAGAAACGCGGCCTTTGAAGACCCTTTTTTGTGCCTTCTCGTGCATTTTTGTGGCCCAACCTCTTTGATTATTCATGGATCTGATCCAGGACGTAACGCTTGATGAAAAGCTTAGGGGCTCCGAAATTAATCAGGAGGCCGTAGCGTTTTTTGCTGCTTCTGAGATAGCCGAGAAGCTGAGCGACATGCTCATCGGCTATCGCCCGCACCGCCTTGAGTTCGACGATTAGCTCAGACGCGACGATAAGATCGGCATAAAAATCCCCAAGCATCGTTCCGTCTTCGTCATAAACCGGCAGTGGCATTTGCTGGACGACATCCAGCCCCAACTTTCTTAAACGGTGAGCAAGCCCGTTCTCATACACCTTTTCCAGGTGTCCGTGCCTAAGATATTGATGGAGTGCAAACGCAGTTTCGCGAACAACATCACTGAGTTGATCAATTTCGTTTTTTTGCATTTTCGTGCCTCCTTGTGCTTTTTCGTGGCCCAAACTCAGTGCTCATGTGCGGCTGGGGTCGTGAGTTCTTCAAATTCCCCGCATTGCAACATGGCAGCACCAAAGTAGGGATTCAGCAGTTCCTTATCGTCTTGCAACCAATCGGAGCGTCGCCCTTCAAAGGTCATGGGACAGAATGCAAGTTGCGCGGTGACACCTTCGGGTAACCCGATGGATCGCAAGGCGCGGATCAAAGTAATCGAGACATTTTCGAAAGCCTCCCGGGCTTTGGTCAGGTCTTCCGATTTTGCCATGCCTGAAGCGGCTTTCCCAAGTTCGGCCAGCGTTGTTTCAAAAAATTGGGAAGATTCCGCGTTGCCAGGGATTCCATGGAACTGATGAAGCTGCGATTCCAACTGAGCGGCGGCAGCTTGAGCAGCCTTTAAGTCATCCGCCGCCAAGGCTCGCCAAACCGGAAAGTAAGCTTTTGTGAGAGTGCCTACAGCGGCTTTCATTTCCGGACTTGCCTCGATCATTTGCGGGGCTTCGGGGTCTTCCCCGCTCATCATGCTGGGTTTGGCGAGAAGCTGAAGAGAACTGTCGATTTTGAACGCCCCGTTGGTGACAACCCGCTCGCCGTCTACAAGGCCAGACTTCACGATATAGGCATCGCCGGTCCTCGGCCCGAGAACGATCTCGCGCCCTTCATAGGTCGGCCGTTCGCGGTCGGGGACTTCCACATAAACCACGGCCCGCTTGCCTGTTTGCAGCACAGCAGAAGCCGGAATGACCAGAGGAATTTCAACCTCGGCGGTGCTGGTGTAACCAAGCTTTGAGGCTGGCACCAAATCCATGCCGCAGACATCGCACTGGCCAGGACCATCCTTCACAATTTCAGGATGCATCGGGCTGATCCATTTTCCTTCCAACGAAGGATCAATCACCATGCCTTCACCAGCGACGCGTGCCTGAACTGTGCCCGTGACAAACATGCCCGGACGCAAAACAAGATCGGGGTTGGCGACGCTCACCCGAACTTTAAACGTGCGGGTTGTCTCGTCCAGAACCGGGGCGATAAAGGAGATACGCCCCTCGAATGTCCGGCCAGGAAGCGCCTCGACTGTGAAAGTTGCGGTCTGGCCAAAACGCAGCCACGGTTTGTCCATCTCATAGGCGTCGAGCATCACCCAAACCGTGCTCAAGTCAGCGATCTGAAATAGGACTGCACCGGTTTCCACGTAATCGCCTTCATTAACCATTTTCTTCATCACGAATCCGCCAAGAGGAGAATCGATGTCCATGGTATCTGCAGATTCTCCTTTCTCTTGAATGGCCTGAATCGCTGCTTCGCTGAATCCCCAGAGTGAAAGCTTTTCCCTGGCTGCGTTCACGGTGCGGGTGTCATTAAAGCGCATCGCACTCAATAACTCAGATTGAGCGGTGAGCAGATCGGGACTGTAAATCTTTGCCAGGTGGTCTCCTGCATTGACTTCGACGCCGGTGAAATTCACGTAGAGGCGCTCGATGCGAGCAGGGAAACGCGCGGTGATCGAACGCATGAGTGATTCATCGGGCAATACTCTCCCGAATAGCCGAACCACGGCCTCCGGGACTCTCTGCTCAACGGCGGTGGTTTGAATCTGTGCCAAAGCTTGGGCGTGGCGGGTAAACGAGATTTCCCTTGGTCCGGCGTCACCCTTGTCTGCCGTTCCCACTGGAATTAAATCCATGGCGCAGATCGGGCAGGTGCCGGGGTTCGGCTGGCGGATTTGTGGATGCATCGAGCATGTGTATTCCGTGGCAGTGGCAGATTCTCCGGTGACCGGGGCGTCGGACGGCGAAGGTGCTGTGAGCCTGCCAAGGAGAAGGCCTGCGGCTAGAACGGCAAAGACGATGAGGATGAGGTGGGATTTTTTCATTATTTAGGTGGTTGAATTTCTGTGCCGAAAAGTGCGTCGATTTCGGCGGCGCGGCTGTGTGCATCGGTCAGTGCGCGGGCGTGTTGGATTTCGATTTCTAGGAGTTTCCGCCGGGCGCCGAGTAGCTCGTTCAGCGGAGCAGTGCCGCTGGTGTAGGAAGATTCGGTGGCCTCATTGAGCTGGCGTGCCTTTGGGAGAAGCTCGGTTTGATAAAGGCTTGCGCGGCGGTTGGCGTCGCGTTGTTGGGAAAGAAGAATGGCGAGTCGGGATTTTGCGGCACGCACCGCCGCTTCGTATTCCTGTGCGGCGGCTTCGGCAATGGCAGATGCCTCGTCGCGGGTGCCGCGGTTTTTGTCTGTCCAAATGGGCAGGCTCATTCCGAACATGACGACGGCCTCGTGCATGGTCTCGCCGCGCCCGTCCATGGTGGTCTCGCGATTATATCCGGCGGACACCATAAACTCGGGGTAGGTCTCGAGGCGTGCAACTTCAATGCCTGCCTGGGCGGCCTCGCTGCGGGCACTCATGGCTTGCAGCAAAGGATTGGTACGCACCAGCTGATCAGTGAGTGTGGCAGCAACCGGTGAATCGGGCGTGTTTTTTGGAAGCTGCAGGGCGGCCAATGTGGCAGGCGGAATTTCCGTGCCGGTGAGTTCGTTGAGCTTTGCGGATTGACGGACCAGCGCCTCTTCAATTTGCGTGAGGTCATTGGCAAGAGTGCTGGTTTCCATATCGAGGTCGAGGAGTTCTGAAAGATCGCCACCAGTGCGGGAAAGTTCCTCCTGATAGCTGGATTGCTTTTCGAAGAGAGCGAGTGTTTGACGAATCAAGGATGTCTGAGCCCGGAGGAATGCCGCCTCGAACGCCGCCGCACGCACCTCGGCAATGACCCCGAGTTCCGCCGACTGAGCCTGATGCCACATGGCGCGGGCCCGATACGACGCGGCGCTTTCACGCGAGCCCAATGTTCCAGGCCAGGGAAACGACTGCGTGAGTGTGAGTGTCCTTTCTGCACCCGTCACGTTGCGTCCCATCACTTCCGCTAAAACGCTTGGATCTGGAAGCGAGCGGGCCTGAGGAATGCGCGCTTTTGCAGCCTCCCACTCGGCGCGCGCAGCAAGCACTTGTGCGTTATTGGCACGCGCGGATTCCACCAGCGCATCGCTTCCAGCATGGAGCGGTGGGTGGATTAAAAATAGGAATAGAAAAAGTGCGATGAGTCTCATGAGAAGCAGGTTCGAGAATACGGAAAGATTCAACCGTCCGAGAATCGGGGTTGAATGTGAAAGAATGAAAGTCAGCAGCGAATGCCGCTGAAGGCGCTCAAATAAGAAGCGTGCAATGCTTCAACCAAAGCGGTCCTGAGTTGGGCACAATGGGTTGAAGAATAGATACGGTAGCGGGCCCGGCGTGATCGCTTGCGGCGAAACCGCTGGAAACTTCAACGTCGATGCAGGTGTCAACGCTGATAAAATGCAGCAGTTGGTGCGTTTGCTTTGCTTCGTGATTGAAGGCAAGTTGATTGCCATCCTGATGCGGGCAGTCGTGATTTTCACCAGCAGGCTCAATTGGCACTGAGTTTTGCTGGGCGCAACAAGCGGAGGTCGCCTGACTCTCTGAATCCTGCGCCGGACAGCAGCATAGCGGATTCAGCAGCATCACGCTGACTAGGACCGCTATGGCTTGGGTGAGAAAGTTCACTTAATTATACTATTGGAACTCTTGGGGATTTCAAGCAGTGAATCACTAAAATCGGGGCAAAAAGATTTTTGCTGGCTTTCGGAGACATTGCAGCGCTGGCAACTCATGGTCTAAATCCTTTTCGAAGCGGTCGTGATAGCCTGCTCATGCACGGTGCTTACTTTTGTCCAGGTCCGGGATTCCGCCTTGCACGGAGTGCAGCGCTGCTCTAGGATTTAAGAAATGGAAAAGCTGGTCAATAAGCAACCAATGTCAAGTTTCCGGAAACGGCCAAATCCGTGGATTGAGCGGACTCCAGTTGAACGTCTCCGCGCCCTTACCCAGCTTGTATTCCCGCAACTCGAACATGATCCATCTCAACCCGGATTTCCGAGATTTCATTCTGCTACTCACAAAGCACCGCGTTGATTTCCTTCTCGTTGGCGGCTACGCAGTGGCGCTTCATGGGTTTCCGAGATACACCGGCGATATTGATTTCTTTGTGGCAGTGAGTCCTGATAATGCGGTTGCACTGGTTGCTGTCTTTGACGCCTTTGGCTTCGGAGATCTTGACATCACATCAGAGGATTTCCTGCGGGAGGATTTTGTTGTCGAAATCGGGAGAGAGCCCAGAAAAATCCAAGTGCTCACGGGCATCGACGGGGTGACTTTCGACGAATGCTGGAGTTCGAACGAAACAGTGGTGGTGGATGGCGTTACAATTCCATTCATCGGGCGCGAACACTTGTTGCTGAACAAAGCCGCTTCGGACCGCCCCAAAGACCGTATTGACATTGAAGCTCTTACCGATGGCGAAGACATCACATGAAACTCCCATCTTTTCAATCCCGCCTGCTTTTCTGTTTGGCTCTTACCGGGTTTGCGCATGCCGGTGTCACCTCTGGTCACGCAAGTGATCCCGGTCCCGATTGGTGGGCGGCTCAGCGGCAGGTCACAAGCAGGCTTATGGACGGGGACGCGAGTTTGGTTGACCTTGTTCGTGCTCAAGACAAGGCCCCGTCAAACAGTCCGCAGGATACCATTTTCAAATTGAATATTTATATGAGAGCGGGAATGGATGAGGAGGCCATTGAAACCCTTCAAGAACTGAAGAAGCAGGCTCCAGATCTCCGCAATCATGAGATCTCGGGCATTTATTACAGTGCCTGTGACAACCACGGTGCCTGGGAAGTCGCGACGGCTCTCGTCTCCATCTTTGCAGAAAATATCTCCGAGTTGAGTCTTGATAACCGGCTATTCAAACATCTGCTCGACTCGGGTTGGTCGGTGGAAAAAGTGGATGCCTGGCTGGCGGAGAAAGCGCCGGGTCGCGATCATTTCTGGGAACGGGAACGGCTGCGTTTCAACGTAAAGCATAAACTTCTCCAGGCCTTGCTCTCAGAACTGGAAGCCCAGGTGCGCAAGGAACCAATGGACATCGAGGGCGTGATTGCCTACCTGGAAACCCTTTACCAATCGGGGCTGGGCCGGGAGCAAATGCCGGATCTCAGTTGGATGCCGGGAACCGTTAAACCTGCAAGTGCATTCGACGGCGGGGAATTGGCCTCGGGTTTGGCGAAAGTTGGGGCTTTTGCGGCTGCGATTCCGTTTTATGAACGAGCCATCGGAATGGTACTCACTGACGAGGATCTGCGACAACGCATGGCGATTCCACAGAGGGTGGTTTCTGATGACATGAGGCGACACGGTCACGCCGTTCATCTTCGCGAGGGGCTTGCGAACTGTTTTCTAGAACTAAACCGCGGCGACGATGCGCAGAAATGGATGCTTGAAGCCGCGGATATCCGCAAGGAACACGGGCTCGGAGACCATTCGCTTCTAGCGGGTCAGGTTCAGGCAATGAGCGGGGAGCGGGTCATCGAGGACAGGATTCTGGAGAATGAGAAATTGGACGAAGACGATCCCCGCTATTGGTTGGAGCGTGCCCGGTATTACCAGGGAAGGGAGGAGGCTACGGAAGAGGAGATCGCGCTTCAAAAAGGACTTGCCCTGACATACCCGCAACCTGTGCCTGAGCATCGTGGCAAGGGACACGTTGACGACCGCTCGGATCTATTGATGGCGTATGGGCGCTTTTTAAAACGTCAGAAACGGGATTCCGATGCCGCGGACTTGCTACGAGAAGAACTAAAGGAAGCTCCGGCTGAGTCGTCTTCCGCAGAACGTGCTGCGGATATGTTGAGCGTTGATTTTTCAGCAGAGCTGATGGTGGATGATGAGGTGTTGTGGTCATGGCTGGAGCAGCGTCCGCTTTGGTCGCACACCGAGGAGCGTCTGCTTGCGCGCACGCTCGAGAAGGCCCCAAAAGAGGAAGTGACCCCGCATCTGATCCGCGCGGAAAAACTCACACATGATGCGGATGCAAGCCGGTCAGCGGTGCTGGGTTGGGTAGAGAACCGGATGGGATTTGCGGCTCGCTCAATTCCTCTACTGGAAGCTGCTATGAAAAATTCAACGGACAAGGAACTTCTGGAACGTGCCGGATTCACGCTTTTTGGATCTTATCTGGACATCGGTGATTGGCGGAAGGCGGATGCGATTTTTCCGCAAGCAGCAGTAAGATTGAGTGCGCACGAGATCCCTGCATGGTACGCCAAAATTGCAGTCAAGGCAGCCAAGTCTGGAGCGAACGAGGATGCACTGCGGATCTGGAAACGAGCGGCAAACCTCGATCTCACGGAAATCGGGCGCTTGGAAGAAATGGTAAAAGCCGGGATGACCGCGGAACTTCTGGCATTTTATCAACACCTCGGAGAGGAACTCCCTTCCTCCCGGATTCCGCCATTGGCGATCACCATGCTCCCGAGTGCTGACAATACGGGCCGATAATTTTCCGCAGTGGCTTACCCCGTGGAGTCGTCACAACTGATCGCCAGCAATTTTTGCGGCGGGCCCCGTGGAAATGGTGCTTACCTCCTCAGGTGTCATTAGGCGTGAGTTTTGGAAATCAGGGAGAAAGACTTTTTCGACCAGTCCTTCGACCAGTGTGGGGTGGGAGGATGCGAGGTTCAGTTCGCGGTTGATGCGCAGGCTGAGGGTGTCGTAGTTCGACGAGCCGAAAGTTGCCCAGTCATCAAATACGGCGGCCTTTAAGTGTGTCATTCCGGGATAGGCGTAAACTTTGCCTCCGGTTTTTGCAAATCGCTCCAGCGACGCGGCGTTGACTTTTTCCATGAGCCCGGTGTCGTTATCGCCGGGGATTACGATGCGCACGTCCACTCCCCGCAGGACTGCATTCTCCAGTTCGATAATGACGTCGTCACTCGTGAAGTAGGGCGTCTGCATCCAGATGCGCCGCGATGCGCTACGAATCGCGATAGTAGCGGCTTTGAGGACCTCGCGCTTTCCGCTGCCGGTGTGGGTGATGAGCATTCGTAGAGGGATGTCCTGCGAGTTATCACGTGCGTCCGCGGGGCGGATTTTCGCCGGGCGTCCGGTCCAATTGAGTCCCCAATGATGCATCCAGTTCCCTGCACGCCAGCGGGATTCAAAAACGTCTACAAGGTCATCCACCACAGGGCCCTCGAGGCGCGCCATCATGTCATGCCAGTCGTGACGGTATTCCCAGCCAAGGTTCATTCCGCCCACAAAGGCGATGCGTTGATCGATGAGATGCAACTTGGAATGATCGCCCACCAGCCATGGGTTCAAATATCGCCGGACTTGCACGTTGGAATCGTCCTGAAGATAACGGTGAATGTCGGGGCCCTTGGCCGCATCTTCTCCAAGCGCCTTGGGTGATTTTGTGCCAGCCAGTTCGCTCCCAAGCGTATCTATAAAAACGCGCACCGGAACGTCTGCGGATTTTCTTTTCAATGCATCGGCAAGCTCAAGGGCAAAAGGATCGTTGTCAAAAATGTAGGTTTGAATATCGACGCGGGACTCAGCGGCTTCGATCTCACGCAGCAGTTCGGGGAAATAGGTTTTGCCATTCACAAAAAATTTCACACTGCCACTAGTCCGGGCGCGGAGGCCCTGCTCATCGAGATAGGCTTCGAATTCCGGCCCGCCTGCTTGAGCGGGGAGTTCGGGGGACTTTTCATTTGTCAATTTCACGTCGGGAGCGATGCCGCGAATGAGTGAGTAGGATCTGTCCTTCAGCATGACAGCAGCGGTCCAGGTTGAAGCGATCGGCGCTTTGGCAGTGGCACCAGCGCTGGAACGGACGAGCGCGGTGGTGACTTGCATTCCAGGGATTTCGAAGCCTTCAACACCCCCTGGCCGAGGTTCGTAACGTTCCTGCACCGATGCGCACCCTGAGATCACCAGGACGAGAGCTAACACTAACAGCCCGCTCACTTTCGCAACCTGGCCACGGCGACCGGGGGCTTGGGGAATGTGTATTGAGGTGATAGTGGGTCGAATCATTCGCGCATATTACTACTTTGTTCAAGGAGGGCAATGCAGGTTGTATTTTTGACGCACTACACCCCCCAAAAAAAATCCCGCCGGCCTGGTGGGCCGGCGGGATCCAAAGATCGCTCTTTTGGTGAATTAGTACTTCACGCTGCAGCCGTAGGGCTGGGTTTGTGCGGTGGCGACTTCTTTGCCGTCGATCACTGCGTCGAGAGCGGCAGTCACGTAGTTGTCGGCTTTGTCGATGTCGGCGGCATCGGCTGAGCTGATGCTGTCGATTGCGCCGTCATACACGAGAACGCCTTCCGCGTTGATCACAAACATGTGCGGGGTGGTGCGGGCATTGTAGGCTTTGCCCACGGTGCCATCGGTATCAAGAAGTGTGGCTGTTGCTTTCACTTTTTTCTCTCCGTTGAGGGCATTCCACTCGTCGGCGGTGTGGTAGCCTTGTTTGCCTTCGTTGGAGGAGGCGATTTTAAGCCAGACCACTTCTTTGCCGGTGTAGGTTTCTTGAAGTTCTTGCATCTTGCCGGCGTCGTAGAATTTTTTTACGAATGGGCATCCGTGATTGACCCACTCAAGGACGACCACTTTGCCTGCGAAATCGGCGAGCGAGTGCTCGGTTCCGCTGGTATCGGTGAGGGTGAAGGCTGGTGCGGCTTTACCCACTTCGGGAGCTGCGTGCAGGCTGGTGGCTCCGGCAATTGCCGCGATGGCCAGTGCTGAGATGTATTTTGATAGTTTCATAGGTTCGATTGTTTTTCGTTTGTGGCCACGGATGGTGTTTTCAATTTCCGAGACGGGCCGTAGCCATCTCCGTCTCAGAAAGTTTTTCTTCTCCATGCGCGAAGCGTAATGCCTCGATCACGTTGGACGGCCGGAGCGCCTCGCCCAGGGTAATGGGCGGTTGACTCCGGTCTGCCGGGTAGATCAGGTAGAATGGGACGCCGACGCGCCCGAAACTTTTCAAAATTTCTCCAATTTCTTCGTTCTGGTTCGTCCAGTCGGCTTTCACCATCGCGACATCCAGTTCGTTGATGACAGCGCGCGTGGACTCCACATCGATGGCGATGCGTTCATTAGCTTTGCAGGTGAGACACCACTCGGCAGTGAAATCGACAAAGATCACCCGGTCGCCATCGAGGAGATCGACGAGAGTTTCATTGGAAAAGGCGATCCATTGAATTCCATCGGGATCGTTCTTGAGCGCGCCGGTGCCCGGTCCGGCTTCGATGGCTAACGTGAGTTTACCAGGGATGAAGAGGAAAAAGCCCAGAGCGAGCACGGCAGTTGAAATGAAAAATGCATTCCGGCGGGCGGTTGGTTTAACGCTGTGGTTCCCAAAAGTCCCGAAGATCCAGCATGCTATGCCCACCATGAGAAGAAACGCACCTGCCCAAATGATGGCGGCCACTCCGCCCTGATGCCCGAGCACCCACAGGAGCCAAAGTAATGTCGCGATGAGCAAAAATCCGAGAAATTGCTTGAGCTGCTCCATCCACATTCCCGGTTTGGGTAAAAATTTCATCCATTGGGGCTTGGCGGAGAGGATCACAAACGGCAGCCCCATTCCTGAGGCAATTGCGAGGAACATCGCAAACACGATGGGCGCAGGCTGAGCAAACGCAAAGCCCAGCGCCTGACCCATGAACGGTGCAGTGCATGGTGTCGCGAGAATGGTCGCAAACACACCATGGAAAAACGTGCCCGTGTAGCCCTCCTTGTTTGCAAGATTGAGCACCTGATTATTCGCGCTGCCCGGGAGCGTGATTTCGAAGACGCCAAAAAGATTCAGCGCAAACGCAAAAACCAGCACCGACATGCCAAGAATGAACCAGGGATTTTGAAACTGAAACGCCCAGTTCACGTCCTGCCCGAATGCCCTCAGCACCACGACCAGGATTGCCAGCGCCCCGAACCACGCAAAAATTCCTGCCACAAAAGTGAGTCCAAGTTTGAAGATTTTTGCAGGCTCCTCGCCCGCTTGTTTCATGAATCCGAAAATCTTGAGTGAAATGACCGGCAAAACGCAGGGCATGAGGTTGAGAATCATGCCGCCGATGAATCCGTAGAGCAGCGCCATTGCCCATCCAATCCCTTCCCCTCCGTCGCCACCAAATTCCACCAGCCCGCCGCCTCCGGGCCCGCCGACTGCGCTTGCCGCTGCCACAGGAGCTTCGTCCTCGGGGTTGCCTTCGACGTCAGGAAGTTCCCATGCCGAGCGTTCTCCGTCGGGATCGGTGACGACCAGAATGCCACCAATGCGATCCGCCGAGCCCGAGCGCAATGGGATCACCACTTCAGCGGAGCCAGCAGAATCCGCAGTTCCCACAACCGGATGTCCAACGAGAATTCCAGCATGCGGTGACGGATAAATATCCACTTCATGACCTTCGGGAAGCCCCGTGACGCGAGCGCTGATGGCCTCGCTCGTGTCTAACCACGTGATCTGGTAAGGAGGCGGATCGGTGGATGGCCGTGACGCTTCGAATTCGTCGAAGACCCCGGTATTTGTTGGCTGCGATGAGGTTGCAACGGGAAGCGTGATCTCGTGTTCCGCATTGCCGGGAATGCATTCCTCTTTGCAAACCAGCCAGGAAGCACGGGCGCGAATGATGAGTTCCGGTTGATTGAAGTCTTCCGGGACGCGGATTTCAGTAACAAGCACCTCCCGGCCTTTGTAGGAGTAAACTTCCAGTTCGCCGGCTTCGAGGTAGCGCTCCGGCAGCGGCCACAGAATTGGCCCCGCCTCAACGCCGTCCGGCAGTTCCCAGGTGATCCGCGTGGCCAGTCCCGAGTCGCCCGAATACTTCCAATAGGTATGCCATTGGGGGGCGTGTTGTTTCACCAGAGCCACGCGGATGGTCTGTCCGGGTACGGCAGCGTCTACATCTGCGACCATCCCGGTTTTGAGCAAAAGCACCCCATTGACGACTTGCGCAGAGGCATTGCTGGCAATAAGGGCAATGGCTGCGAGGGCGCAAATCCAACGGGAGGCATATGAATGCACTGGCATCCGCCATGCATACCACACATGTGTGTTGATTTCAAACCAGCGGATTGGCGAACCGTCCGCTGAGCGGTCGCTGTTAGATGCCTGCTTTTCGCAGAACGAGTGCGGCATCGAGGAACTCCGCTTCGTCGTCCTCTTCCTCCGGCTCCAAAGCCGTCTCTGTGCTGATGGTTGCTGTTGGGTCAAATTGTAGCAACTCCATCGTGCCGTCCATGTGTTCCACAAAAGCTGTGCAGCTTTCGACCCAGTCGCCCGAGTTATAGTAGGTGACCCCGTCAAAATCCCGCTCAGCGGCCTGATGGATGTGACCGCAAAGCACCGCATCCACGTCGTATTCATGCGCATACCGCACGACTGCCGTTTCAAACTGACCAATGAAGCTCACCACGTTTTTGACTTCGTTTTTGACGTAGGCACTGAGTGACCAGTATCCCATGCCGAATTTGCGTCGGAAAAAGTTTACCAACCCATTGGCGTTGAGGAGTAGCTTGTAGCCGATGTCTCCCACGTGTGCGAGCCAGCCGAGATTT
>JBGTCP010000237.1:0-5433 GCA_041748815.1 Chthoniobacterales bacterium | reverse complement strand
CCATTGACTACGACGACGTGAAACACGGCTTTCATTACACAAAAGCCGTGAAGGTCTTTCCGCCCGTGAAAGTCACGAAGGGCGAAATCGTGAGCCTCCTTGTGGCGCAAAAAGCGCTCGAGCAATACGCACACACACCCTTCCACCAAACCATGGCGGAAGCATTCGCGAAGCTGGTCGATGCTTTCGATGACACCATTTCCGTTTCCTGGCAGAGTCTGGGCGAGGCGATTTCCTTTCGACCGGAAACCATTCCCTCTCGCGAATTGCTGCATTTTCAGGAACTCACCACCGCGACCCTCGACCGGCGGGAAGTGGAGTTTGATTATCACAAACTCGGGGCCAAATCCCCCGTCCGCCGCCGCGTCCAGCCCTACCACATCAGCTGCATCAGCAATCAATGGTATCTACTTGGCTTCGACCTCGTGCGAGGAGCGATCCGCACATTCAATCTCATCCGCATCTCCCAACTCAAAACGCTCAAGACTTCCTTCAAGCGCCCGCAGACCTTTAATCCCGACGATCTTCTGAAGGGCAGTTTCTCAGCATTCGAAAGCACGAATCCCGAGAAGGTGGAAATCCACCTCACCGGCACTGCAGCCAGGCTCATCCTGGAGAAGCGCATTCATGAATCCCAGAAAGTGCGCAAAAAATCCGGCGAGCACGTGATTCTCAAGCTCCAAGTCGGCCTCACGCCGGACCTCGAAGCGTGGATCCTCTCGTGGGGTGCCGAGGCAGTCGTGGTCAAACCCGCTCCGCTCCGCGCCCGCATCCGCGAGTCGCATGCAAGAGCGCTGAAAGCTTACAGATAGGCGATCCCGACCCGGCCAAGGAAATCCTTTCCAAGACAATTCCGTTATCTAAGTTCACACATGCAACTGGTCCAGTTGCGAACTTTTTGAGGCTTGACCCCTAAAAGCATTCACAGTGAGATGCATTTGACAACTCTTCACCGAACTTGGCCAGTATTTGATGACGATTTTCTCATACCATTATTCTTTCCTGTTTCGATCTGTGCTGTGGCCATTTCTTGCCGCCTTGGTCTTACAATTCGATCTCTCTGCGGAGCCATCAGCGGATTTTCACCGTGTATTTGATAGTGAGCCCACTGAGGAAATCTGGCGGGCTAGGTTTTTCCTTCGGCTGCCGGATGAAGCATCGGTGACTTCAGTCCGGGGTGTGCTTATTCTTTGTCCTGGCCAGAATGTGAATGGCTCTGGCCTGGCCTCCAGCAAATTCTGGCGCTCATTTGCTGAAGCGAACCAACTTGCATTGGTGGGAGTGCATTTCAACTCACCTGACGCGGAGCTGGATGCAGGGAGGGGGTATTTCCGGTCATGGAGGGGTTCCGGGCCGATACTCGAGGACTGCCTGACTGAGTGGGAATTGTCTGATAAGCCGATTTTCCTGTATGGATTCTCCGGCGGAGCTTATTTTGTTCACAGTTTTGCTCAAACCACCGGGCTGAAAGTTGCTGCGTGGGCCGCATTTGCAGCAAGATTTTGGGAGCAAGCTCCAGAGTCCTACCCGCACTGGAAATCCATCCCTGGAGTTTTGGCCTGTGGTGATGATGACACTCCCAGATTCAGCGCTACGTTTCATCATTTCCAAAATGGAAGAGTGGCTGGTGCCAAATGGGCATGGTATCCGATCTCTCAACATGGCCATGGTTACAGCACTCAGCTGGATGAATTCGTTATCAAATTTTTTGAAGCATTTTTAGATTCCTCCAGGAATGGATCTGGAACTTTGGTGGATAACACCACCCAAAAACAATATGCGGAGGCGGCACCAAACCGCCCTCCAGAGCTGCTCAGCTGGTTGCCATGCGATTCGTTATTGCCCTACTTTCGATCTCAGTAGGGTTTCTCACGCTTCCCGCTGTGCTGGCGCAGCAGGTTGCAATGCCTGGGATAGAAGCTCCGCTGAAGGATTGGCATGCCTATGCAGCCAGCAAGGGCCTGTACTCAGATATTGTGACTACAGGCATTGCGCGACAGCCGGAGATCTTTTTCCTGGCACACCTGCCAGGACGTTCATCCCTTGTCGCAAAGCGATCTGCAACGGAGAAGGATCCCGACCTTGCACCGAAGGGACTTATCATTAGAGTGACGCATTTTACGTCGCCTGGCGGATTGTTCAGCCTCCTCGACTCGAATGACCCAATCATGCAGGTCGCCAAAAGACATGAGCTTGCAGTGCTGACCTTTACCACTGAAACGCACTGGCACACGCATCGAAGCTATGATCAAATCAATCATTGGCAGCGACAGGAACACGACCGCAACTTTGATCGCCTCGCGGCGTCATGGAGGCAGGGTGTGATGAAAATGGCCGCAGCATTCGACTTACCGACAGAAGGGTTCCTTATTTACGGATATTCCCGGGGTGCACACTATAGCCATCGGCTGGTTCTTCGCGAGCCGCGCATTTTCCAAGCTGCGCACGTTCATGTCGGTAATAGCTATGACCGCCCGAATCTGAAAGCAAGCGATGTCGTCTGGCTCATTTCAACCGGGGACATGGACAATGGAGAAGCCAACGCCCTCCAGTTCTATCGGAATTGCACAAAAATGAACTACCCTGCTATTTTCCAGCGCAGCCGCGGACTGGGACACTCTCAGAGCCGTCACACTATCGCTATGGCTGCCGCATTTTTTGAAATGGTGCTCACACGGCGCGCGGAGCTCTCAGCTCAAAATTCCCGTTCGCTCAGCGCGGATGTGTCGCGTTCAATCCGGCAGGAAATGCAAAACGGAGATTTCACCGGTGATTACTGGAATGAACGCGTTTTGCAGCGATCCCTTCGACATACCATTGCCGACGATTACCAGATTCCGCTACCTTCGAATTCAAGATTTCTCAAGGCCTGGGGGACTTATCGCGAATGAGGGATCTCATCGACCAGTGGACGGGCGGATTCCGGCTTACCCTCTGGCTGGCCAATCCCAACGATGCGGCTGCGCTCTTGGCATTGTTCATCTGTTTGTGTGCCTGCCTGGCTTTGGGGCGAAACCGGTGGATTGTCTGCATCGCTTGCGTTGCCATTTTTTTGGCATCCAGCTTGCTTGGGTTCACCGCATCGCGGGGAGGCACGCTTTCCCTTCTGGTCGGCCTGCTATGCGGGCTGAGCGTCTGTGCGTGGCAGAGGCGCTGGATCGAGAGCGGGAAATTCTGCGCGATGATTCTGGTGGTAGTAATGTCCGCATTCTGGACCGGCGGATCGTTGCGGGACCGGACAGTTGAGATGGTGGGTGGCGAAGATGGCTCTACGGAAGCCAGACTTCTCATCTACCAACATGTGCCCGCCATGTTGGCAGGTGGCCCCGGCGGCTGGGGATGGGGGAGAGCGGCAGATGCGTATATGCAATGGTTTCAACCTGTTTCCGATCTACGGATTTATCTTAACCTCACATCTACCCATTTTACATGGATGGTTGAGGGCGGTATTTTTTTTAGCATTTTCTACTTGGTGGCGTGGCATGTCGTGCTGGGCATGGCATGGATAGGGTGTTGGCGTGGCGGAGAGTCTCCAGCAGCGTACGCACCAGCCGTCCTGGCCGGACTCATCTGTGCTTACCTGCTTGGGTATTTCAATCACTGCGGTGACAATTGGGAGTTCTGGATTCCCTGTGCGGTGATCTTAGTCCTTTTGCTGCTGAGTTTTTTCCGAAGGACTACATATTTTCCTGCGCGCAAAAGGCTATTGTGCACTGTGGCACTCCCAATCTGCGCGTTTACCACGATGGTAGTGCTTCTCCTGGGTTTCATTCCTGATCGGCATACCCCCGCGTCTGGCAGGCTCAAGAATGGATTTGTGTGGCTCGGCGAGGGAGATTTGGTGGGTATTGCCGCTCCACCGGATCTTGCGGTCGTCGGCTTGCATTACGGCAAGCAACTCAGGATGCGTATCGCTTCCTTGTCTGAAAATGATGATAGACGGGCCGTGGCCGTCGCATGGAGGTCAGTGGACGTCGATTCGGGCACATTACCGTCTGCTCCCTGGACTCTCGCCGGGAATACCGCATTACCCGCCACTGATGGAATTGAGAAGATTATCTGGCTCAACCCTCCTGCCCTGGAACAGGTAAGCCCCGAGCTCCTTAAAACTTTTCTTGAGGCTGAGGAGCGCCAGGTGCTTTGGGGAGTGGCGCGACGTGACGCCTCACCCGTTCTGTGGGAAGCGCTCAAGGCTGACCATGCTTCTCTGCATCTCATCCCGCTCTTTGGTGCCGGTTCCTTCGCCCAGGAGGTATTTGTTGGATCGCTAACCAACAGTTTGGAATTCTGAGGTTTTCAGCGAGTGGATATCTACGTCTCAACGTGCTGGGACAGGCAATCAATTGTGGAACAAATATTAAACAATCATTTATTATTAGCTCTAAACGCTCGTCTTATTTAAAAAAGTACTTGTAATACTGATGCAAAATCATTACACCCTGCCGTGAATTTTTTTAAACCATGAGAATTACCACCACACAACTGCGTTTCCTTCTCATCTCACTTGCTTTGCTGGCCATGATGGCGAAGCCGCTATTTGCAGAGCCTCCGTGTCCGCCCTATAATCCACCTTCCGAGCCTGGTGGGACTGAGAGGGCTGAGAACGAAGTGGTTGAGCCGGTGGCCCGACCACATGTTGAGCCAGAACGCAACGACCAAGAATAGCATTTTCAATACTCTCATTGCCATGAATAATTTGAAAACCGGGGTTGTAGTCGCAGCTGTTGCCTTTTTCTCCCTTGTTGAGTTCGGTTCTGCGGCTCCTGTGAATTTGGAGCCTCCGAGTCCCTATCTGGGTTACGCAACCCGCCAGGGTCATCTGCAGTTTACGATCACCCTGCAAGATGCGGATTTCGGGGGCGGTGTGAAATTACCCCTGCACTTCACCTATGACTCAAGCCGGGACTGGGTCAATGGCGACGTGCTTGCGATTACGAACCAGTCCGGCGGTGGAGGAGTTCAGGGAAGCCTCGTTGATTCATGGGCCGATCCTTACAAATGGAAAGGATGGTTCTTCGGACTCTTCGATGCAGGGGTCTTACAGGTTTCGGATACTACCATGCATGTCCGACTGCTTTGCGGCAAGGAAGTCTATCTGGTGCGCAAGCAAATTTCTGATCCTTGGAAAAGCCGCCATGGTGACTGGGAAGCTACTCTCGACATGGGTTCCACTATTGTGCTTGAGCGGTGGGATGGCTGGAAACTGCGGTTTCATAATGGCCTGATCTCCTCACTGACCACAGATAAAGGAAAGGTCATCGAGTGGCAGCGCGATCCCTACAATAACTTCCGCGTGGTTGCTATCCGTGAACAAGGCGTTCCACTCCCTATCGTGGAGCCTACCTATGCAACAGGAGGTAAAGTTGCATCCATCGCAGTCAATGGAGATGTGTATGAATTCGAGAGGGACTCAGAGGATTTTCTCTCCGGGAT
>JBGTCP010000236.1:0-2978 GCA_041748815.1 Chthoniobacterales bacterium | reverse complement strand
GGGCAGGGTGACGGTGAAGAAGAAATTCGGGCCGATGGCCACCATGACGTCCACATGACCGGCACGGATGATTTTTTCCCGGATCTCCTGCTCGGAAGCACGGGCATCGGCGGCGGAGTTCGCCATGACAAATCCGGCGCGGCCTCCGGGAGACCCGGCGGTGGCATTTTTCAGTGCTGAGTGGAAATGCTGGATCCAGAGGTAGTTGCCGTTGTCGGTGCGAGGGATGCCGAAGGGGTAGCGCGGATCTCCGGCGAGGCGGTCTTTGTCGATCTTGCTGACATTGAAGGGCGGATTTGCCATCACGAAATCGAAGCGGCCCACGGAATCCTGCAAGTCTTCGTAGTAGGTGTTCCCCTGTTTGATATCGCCGCTCAGCCCGTGGACGGCGAGGTTTAGCCGCGCAAGGCGGGCGGTGTCGGTGACTCGCTCCTGACCGTGGACAGAGATTTCCTTGACCGGATCGCCACTGTATTTCTCCCCTCTACCTTTGGGAGAGGGGTCGGGGGTGAGGGTTCTGCTTGATTTGTGCGCCTCCACAAATCGAGCAGATTGGATGAACATGCCGCCGGAGCCGCACGCCGGATCGAGGATGCGGCCATGGTAGGGCTCCAGGATTTCCACTATCAGCCGGACGATGGACGTGGGCGTGTAGAATTCGCCGCCCTTTTGCCCCTCGCTCATGGCGAACTTGCCGAGGAAGTATTCGTAAATGAGGCCGAAGATATCCCGTGCGCTCGTTTCGGCCCCGCCGCCCTGGTCCATCGAGATCGAGGCCATGGTCTTGAGCAGGGAGGCGAGTGTGCGGCTCTCAAGGATGTGGTAGCTCTTCGGCAGCACATCGGCGAGGTCCGGATTTTCCTTCTCGATGGCGCGCATTGCCTCATTGACGGCGTGGCCGACATTTGCGCCTTCGGGCAGGTTCAGCAGATGCGAGAACCGGGCTTCCTCCGGCAGATAAACGACACCGGCCGCATGGAAATCCGTGGGCCCGATTTTCCGGCGTGATCCGGCCTGTGGTTGGAGATCATTTTTTACCGCGCTGAATCGGACATCCGCATAACGCAGGAAGATGAGGCCGAGAACGGTGGGGGAGTATTCGGAGGGTTTGAGGGCTGCTCCGGCCCAGAGCTGGTTCGCGGCGTCCCAGAGCTTCTTTTCCAGAGCGGCGTGGGAGTCGTCGGCGGTGGCGGGTTCGGTCCAGTGCATGTGATGCGGGATGGTAGCAATTTTCGCTTGTGGCGAAAGCAAAAACGGGGACGCGTGGGGTGCTGATTGCTTTTGAGGGAGAGCGATTGTTCTTGCAGATGGGTGTGCTGTTACAAATACTCTGAATTGTAATGATGCGTAGTATCCCCCGTGTCCTGATCGTCGCCGCGTTGTCCTGGCTGGCTTGGCTGCTGTTTCTGGAATTCCGTGATCTGTGGAGCCTTGAGCCGGGACATCCTGACTACGATCCGACGCAGATTGTCATCTATTTTATTGGTGTGGTGGCGTTGGGCATTGCGGCAGGATTCTTATTTGCGGTTACCATTTTGCCGACGATTGGTGATCAGATCGGCCACTTTTTCTTCACCCCTGATCAGGAGATGGAAAAAGATCCGCATGCTAAAGCCATCGCGTGTGTTGCAGCCGGTGAGTATGAAAAAGCCGTTGCGGAATATCGCAAGCTGATCGAGCGGGACCCGGCGGACACGCATGCGGCCAGCGAGGCCGCGCGGCTACTGAGCGAGAAGCTGGACAACCCTTTTGCCGCTGCCGCGTTTCTGCAGGAGTGCCTGGAAAATGACCATAGCGATGAGCAGGTGGCATTTTTGTGCGAACGCCTGGTGGTCCTTCATCTGGATCATCTCAATGACCCGAACGCCGCGCTGCCGCTTCTGCGCCGATTAGTGAGCGAGTATGAGGGTACCAGTCACGCCGCGAATGCCATGCACCAGATTCGCCAGTTGGAATCCAACTTCGCGCTCCCGCACGGCACCCTCAGTGATGACGGTGCAGTGATCAGAGCGGAGGAGGAACTGGTCTCACGGGAGGTTACCCTGGAAGACGCTACGCTGGCAGGGACGGAACCGGAATCGGGTACAGACGCAGAGCCTAGAGCTTAAAGCATCAGCGAAGCTTGTTTGAGCGTTAGCCCGGGCATGGCAAGATCGATGTGGCGGCCGTTGGTCGCGATCAGGATTTCGGGGCATGCGAGATTGCGTTCTTCGAGGAATCCGCTGATGGCACGGGATGCGAGTTCGGGGGAATTGCATTCACCGCTGAGGTGGCACAGGACGATGCGTGCGAGTGCGCCACCCGCGAGTCCAGCCACGACTGCGGCGGCATCGATGTTGGAAAGGTGCCCGTGTTTAGAGACGATGCGTTGTTTCAACGACCATGGGCGCTTGACGTCTGCCTCGAGCAAAGCCGGGTCGTAGTTGCTCTCAATGAGAAGTGTGTGGGCATCGGCGAGCCGCTCAAACAGGGCTGCCGAGGCAAAGCCGAGATCCGTAAGAATGCCCAACACCGCTCCGCATTGCTCGATGCGCAGGCCGACCGGGTCCACAGCATCATGCGGCACGGGGAACGGCGTGATGGAAAACTTCCCAAGCTCGAATGGCACGGAGTTGCTGAAAATTTTCCAGCGGGCGGTGGCAAGTTTGCCGGAATGCCGCAGCACCTGGGCGGTGGAGGCGTTGCTGTAAATCGCAGCGTCGTGCCGTTTGCAAAATTGCTCCAGGCCCCTGCAATGGTCGCCGTGCTCGTGGGTGAGCACCACACCGTGAATTTCCTCCGGCTGCATTCCGATGGCGGCTAGGCATTCCTTGAGCCTCCGGTAACTGATGCCGATGTCCACCATCCAATGCGTGCAACCATCGCTGAGCAATGTTACATTCCCCGAACTTCCACTTGCCAGCACAACCACTCGAAACATAGTCATCACCCTATGCCGTATCCGACACAGAGATCAATCACCCCATTTCTATGAAGTG
>JBGTCP010000235.1:0-2509 GCA_041748815.1 Chthoniobacterales bacterium | reverse complement strand
GGTCCACCGCCCGATCACTCAATACCACAGAGTCACAACCACCAAGAATCGCCTGCTCGGCCTCCGCGCAGATGCGGCGAATGGTCGGCTGCAATCCAGCCTCGCCCTCGGCTGCCGGCCAGGTGATATCGATGACGTGTGAAGAATGACCACGGTCATCGAGCGCAATGAGTGCTTCAAATTCGTTGTCCAGCACGATGGGGCTATCCAGGACCACCAATGCCGCATGCGCGGGAGTCTGCGCCAGCACATTGCGACGCTGACCGATGGTGGTAGCAAGTGTCATGACCAGCTTTTCACGGATCGGATCAATCGGCGGATTGGTCACCTGCGCAAAGAGCTGCTTGAAGTAGGTGTAAAGCAACCTCGGCTGCGTGGAAAGCACGGCGAGCGGAGTGTCGTCACCCATGGAACCAATCGGCTCGAACCCGTCCTTCAACATCGGCTTGAGAATGATGTCCAACTCCTCTTTGGTGTAGCCAAACGCCACTTGCTTCTGCGTCAAAGTAAGAATGTCCAGATCCCCAGATGGTGCAGCCGGCGTGCCGTCCACCAACGTCGCGATGTCAATGGAGTGCTCAGCGATCCATTCCTGGTATGGAGCGGAGGCTGCAAGCCGGGCTTTGATTTCGACATCGCGGATCAATTTGCCAGTGGATGTGTCGATGGCGATCATTTCACCAGGAGCAAGGCGTCCTTTTTCAATGACATGCGCGTCATCAAACTCCACCGTGCCCACCTCGGAGCCCAGACTGAAAATGCCGTCATCCGTCAGCTTGAAACGGGCAGGCCGCAGACCATTCCGGTCGAGGCAGGCGGCCACAGTGACACCGTCAGTGAATGCCAGCGCCGCAGGTCCGTCCCACGGCTCGATGAGATTGCGGTGGTATTCGTAAAATGCTGCCAGCTCGGGCGACATGGTTTTGTCCGCACGCCATGCAGGTGGCACCAGCATGGTCATTGCATGCAGGATATCGCGGCCGGACATCATGAGCATCTCGAGCACATTATCGAGGCTCGCGGAGTCGGAGCCATCGGGCTGCACCACAGGCTTCAAGAGGTCGATATCCTCGCCCCACACGTCGGAACTCAGATCGGCTTCACGCGCACGCATAAAATTGCGGTTCCCGCGAATCGTGTTGATCTCGCCATTGTGCGCCAGGGCGCGGAAGGGCTGACACAACGCCCAGGTCGGAAATGTGTTGGTGCTGTAGCGCTGATGATAGACGCAGATAGCGGTCTCAAATTCAGGGTCGGCGAGGTCTTTGTAAAATTTCTCCAGCGAGGTGGAAATGAGAAGCGCTTTGTAGGAGATCACACGGTGTGAAAACGACGCGATGTAGAAATCCTGAATGTCATCCTTGGCAACCAGTTTTTCGATTTCATTGCGGGCCAGGAACAACGTGCGCTCGTAGGCGAGGTCATCATCCATGCCGGTCGGACGCCCGACCATCAAATGCTCAATCACAGGCATCGTGAGGCTTGCTTTGAGGCCGAGGATTTTTTCGCTGACTGGCACTTTTCTCCAGCCAAAGAAATGCAATCCGCGTTTTTTAAGCACGGTCTCCGAGATTTTGCGAATGCGTGCTTCCGCATAATCATCCTCCACCGGCATGAAAAACACACCCACTCCGAGATCCGTGTCCTGGTAAACGGCATGACCAAGCTTTTTGGCTTCTTTGATGAAAAGTTGGTGCGGGAGCTGGGTGAGCACACCGGCACCGTCACCGGTTTTCATATCCGCATCGAGCGCACCGCGATGGGTAAGATTACACAGCGCTGTCAGCCCATAGCGAAGGACGCGATTAGATCGTTTGCCGCTGACATCGGCGATGAAACCGACGCCACAGGAATCATGCTCGTCTTGAATGCGGTAAAGGGAATTTGCCGCGCTTGCTTTGCTTTGGAGTTGAGTCGCTTTTGCCATAATGTAGGAAGTGGTAAAGTTACGCTGAAAAAAAGATGAGATCAAGACAAGAATTGCACAAGGAAATACAAATATCGGTAATTTTTTTCTGGTTTTTGTCATTTTTCTGATTAATAGTGCGTCAGATGTTAAACAAAATTCCCCAACAGCACCCCCAATACCCTTCGTAGGCGAAGATTATGTCATGAGAACTCTGGATGAACAAGAAAAACACATTGTGCGCGCGTTGATCCGGAACCCCCGGGAAAGCGACAACCACATCGGCGAAATCACGGGCGTCAACATCCGGACGGTCAACCGGAAGCGCAAGCAACTGGAGCAAGAAGGCATCCTCTCCTACTACACCCAGGTCGATCTCTCGGAGGACGGCGCTCAGCAATTTAACACACGGAATCTCTACGTCGTAAAATTCCGCGCGGGCGTGACTTATCAGCAAATGGTGGACGACATCGCCAAGGAACCCAAAGTTCGCAACATCTTCGGTGAAGTTATTTTTGAGAGCTTCATCGCCGAGATCGATGGCAATGTCGCCCTGCTCCTCTTCGTTGAAGGCATCAACGACCGCAACCTCGTGCAAACCGT
>JBGTCP010000234.1:0-2294 GCA_041748815.1 Chthoniobacterales bacterium | reverse complement strand
ATACTCACTAATACCGCGTGGTTGCGTCACAGACCCTTTCGGCCTGCGATTGACCGGGCGGACGATGCGCTTGTTCTGCGATCAATTGACGGGTGCCTTTTGGAATAGCCACCGCCCCAAATTCCGATCTGGACTTGGTTTCAGCTCCGTTGGTTGAGGTTTAGTTCGCCAGCGGCCCCGGGAGACATTTTTCGATGAGCCGGTATCCCTGCCTCTCGAATTCCGTTTTGATTCCGGGCGATGCGGTTCCTGTAAGTGCCACTGTCATGCCACTTGTGTTCATTTCAGCGCGTAACTCCTCCAGAAAGGCGGCAACCCCCGGCGTCCAGCTCGCGTAGTCCCACTCAATGGCGAGGACGATGGAACCATCCTGTGCAACCCCGAACGGAAAGCCCCGGAACATTCCTATCCGGGAAAGCGGTGTGTCCCCATGAATCCTGGCGAGGGCTTGGGCTGAGCGTAGCAAAAACACCGCATCCACCTCATCCACAGCGACCAAACAGCCTTGAAGAAATATTTCCTGTCCAGTGACGCCATTCATGGCTTCCAATGCTTCCACCAGGAGGGTGGAACGCGAGGGGGAGAAGGCCGCGATTCCGAGAAAGGCCTCGGCATCAGCCCTCGGGATTTCCATGTTCAAGAGCAGGGCCAGATTTCGCATGCGCAAATCCTGCGCACTTAAATCTGTGGTCGCTTTGATCGATGCATCGGAAAACTGCATGCCCGAGGCCACCGCCCCGGCAGTCCCTCCCAGTGGCATAAGAGCCACTGTAAATGTCATTTTGCCGCCGAACGATGCCCATGCAGCCGCGTTCAACTCACGCTGCAGAGTTTCGTTCGATGAATACGGGTCCACTTCAAGACTGGCAGCTAATTCCCGCTTCACTTTTGAAAATCCAATCATACCTTCTATCGAGGGATCCTCATAGGGATTGGGCGGGTGCTGATCCTGTGTTTCCTTGATGGCCTGTCCGGCACGATTTATAAACTTCCACACTCCTTTTGGGACTCCGCTGATAGTGCTTACGGGATCTTTGACAAGATTGCCCGCCAATTGAACCGGCGACCGCGCAGCAGCTTCCAGTGCTGTGCCATACTGTTCGGTTTTGGAGAAATCACGAAGAGCTGCCAGTGCCCGGATTTCTGCGATCCGCTCGGCCAGCAATGTGTTGCCATTGGCCTCGAAGAGGCCAAAATCCGAATCAATCATATATTGATTGTGCCCGGCATAGGACGGCACTTGAGGACGCACTGTGTGAGATGGACCGTTGAGAACCTCCGGCTGGAGGATATCCGCCGCCACGAGGACCGGGGGATTCTCGTAAGCAGGCATGGCAGTCTCCGATGCAACGGCGAAGGGAGCTAACAGGATTCCGAGGCTAACTATTTTTGCACACATATTATTGAGTTTATTTATTTTATTATGAAGCTTCACTGTGAACTGCCTGCGCTGGTCTAACCGGGCTGAAGTAAAGATGACCTGCAGAATATGCGGTTTTCTCATTTTCCGGCTATTGGACTTTAGGGCATGTTTGTTCGATTTTATATCGCGCTCATGAGTGTGGAATGTCCGAGTGCGATTGAGGGGATTTTTTCAGAACGATGGGGCCGGAGTAGGATTCAGTTCCAGGTAGTATGTCTGAGTTGGCTTGTAATATTTTTCAAAGTTCTCCACTTTGCGGGCGTGATGTTTTCTCTAACAGGCGGACTTGGTTTATTTTTCCCTGGCGCGGATTTGCCCACGGAGGGATTAAAAGCTTTGTTGCAGCACGCTTTGCCGGGTGGCTCGTGGGGCATCGCTTTCGAGTCAGTCCCGGCATTGCCGCAACGCTCACATGCGGGGACACCTGTGGGGCTTCGATCATGAACTGGGTCACCATTATTTGGTCGGGAGGTGCGGGAGCGTGTCTGGTAATTGCATTCATGCATTTGGAAGGGTGGGGAGGGAGTGCTTTCCAAAGGGCGAATTTGTGGTTTTCGCTCACTGTGCTTGGAGTGGTGGCGATGATCTTTTGCGAGTTGGTCTCCATGTACGCGGAATTGCCGGAGACTTTTGAAAATGCAATTCAATGGGCGCATGTGGCTTCGTTGTCTATCACGATTGGCATGCTTGGATTTGTCCACTCTTCCTTTGGAACGGGACGTCCATGGTTGCTTTTCATGGCTTTAGGACTGCGGGTGGCGGCTGTGATTGCAAATTTCACTACCGGATCGAGCCTGCATTTTTTAAAGGTGGATAGTTTAGAGAAAATCAGCTTTATGGGTGCACAGGTTTCTGTCCCCGCGCAGTGGGA
>JBGTCP010000233.1:0-2725 GCA_041748815.1 Chthoniobacterales bacterium | reverse complement strand
CCTTATTCAGCGCTGGCCGATTTGATCACGACCGGCTCGTTAGGGACATCCCCGGCACCCGTTTCCACGGCTTTGATCGCATTCACCACATCCATCCCTTCGATCACTTTTCCAAAGACCGCGTAGCCACCCATGCTGGGGAAATTCAGGTTGTTGTTGTCCACCACGTTGATGAAAAACTGCGCGGTCGCACTGTTTGGATCCATCGTGCGCGCCATTGCGATCGTGCCCTTGTCGTTCTTCAGTCCGTTGTTGCTTTCATTCTTGATCCCCGCTCCGGTGCGCTTTTCCATCAGCCGTCCGCCATCCAGAGCCATCCCGCCGCCCTGGATCATAAACCCGTCGATGACGCGGTGGAAAACCGTCCCGTCATAATGTTTGTCCTCCACGTAATTGAGGAAATTCGCAACCGTGACAGGCGCTTTCTCCGCGTTCAGCTCGACAACGATGTCTCCCTTACTGGTCTTAAAACGAACCTTGCCCGCCGCCGGAGCCGCGGCTTCCGGTTTGCCCGATTTCTCGGATGCGGCGGGTTTCTCGGCGTTGCAGGAGGCCAGCAGGGCAAAGCCGACCATGGACATGATTGCGAATCTTCTTTTCATCGGGACGAGACTTAAGCCGAAGCACCGCTCTTGGCAAGAGGAGTCCCGTCTCTCCAAAAAGAAACAGACGCGGGCTGTTTCCAACCCGCGCCTGGCAATTTCATACTTTCAACCAACAAAGACCGTACGGTAACCGGATACTGGAGATTGCCCCCCGGCTCCCATGCAAGATTCGATTCCTCTTTCCAGCCTTGGTGGCATCTTTGAACAGACTCATTCGCAAAGCTCAATCATCTGTTCATGCAGTCATAATACCCCGGATGAACAGGGATGTTACAGGCATTTGATTACCCAAAAACGGCCATGAAAGCACCTAATCCGCCAAAAACGGCGGAAAGACCCGTTTCTCACAAAAAGAGGCGCGGGCTGTTTCCAGCCCGCGCCTTGTATTGCACATTTCCCCCCAAAGTGTCTCCGGACCGAAATCGGACGCGAGGCCAGTTCCCCCCGGATCTTACCATTTCATCACGAATCTGTCATCGGAGACTAAGGATATGTCCCAGAGACTTTCTCTCAACTTGCGCTGATTGATCGCCTCTGTTGGTTGTAAGATTACTTTGATTTTCCTCTTCTAAAAGACTTTTCATTACCCAAAAACGGCCATGAGTAGGGAAAAACGGCCATGGAGACGATTAATCTGGGGTTTTTGGGTTCGTGCCTTGTGAATCCAACCGAAATTTGCAGAGTAACTGCCACCGAAAACTTCTCACATGGATCTCCAACAGGCCAAAACTTCCCAAAGCGTTATCACCTGCCGCAACAGCCAGGGCACCGAATTAACCGCAAACCTTCTTCGCATCAAACGCTACTCCGTCGTCTTTGAAGTGTACAACCCCTACAGCATCCTGCAGTTGTCCGAGGTGCTCTCGGACTTCCGGATCATGGCTTCACGGCGCCTTCTCTACAACGGCAAGGCTGTCGTGAGCAACCTCCTCAATACCGGCATCGTCCTGGTCTGCGAGGCGATGCTCGACGAGGGCTGGGTCGAGGTGGACTTTCTCGCCGGCATCACCGCGGAGCTCGGACAGGAAAATTCAAGAACCGACCTGAAAACACAGTTCGCCGATTTCATGAACGAATGGAAAACCGGCAACGAAGTCCAGGATCCTTTCAAAATCGTCGTCGCTGACCTATCAAGCATGTTGAGCGGCGTCCAGCACTGGCTGACAGGCATCGACGTGGGCATCCGCACGACCGTCACCCGGCGGCGTGAGGAAATGGAAAGGGAGATCTTCTCCAAAGTGGAAGCGCGGGTCGTGGAGGAAGTCCTGCCATCCATGGAGCGTTTCGAAAACGTCGCCATTGAAGTCGGTGAGGAAGCCATTTCCGTTCACAAATCCTACGTGCGAAGGCAGTTGCACCCCATCGTGCTCTGCTCCCCCTTCCTCTACCGCACTTTCACCACACCGCTCGGCTACGCGGGGGATTACGAAATGGTCAACATGATGCTCCGCGATCCCTACGAGGGCTCATCGGCCTTCGCCAAGCTGCTCAATTTCGCGCTGCTCAACACCGAACCGGTGATCGCCCATCGCAACCGGATTGATTTCCTGGTGGAAAAACTGCGCGGCGAGTGCGTGCGCCGCGCGGCCAAAGGCAGGACGCGCGTCCTCAACCTCGCCTGTGGTCCTGCGATGGAGGTGCAACGTTTCCTGCGCCAGTGTCCGGAGAGCGATCTGGCGGAAATCGACCTGCTGGATTTCAACGCGGAAACCCTGGAATTCACCCGCGAGAGTCTCAACGAGGCGCGCGGCGCGGCCGGCCGCCGCACCGAGTTGCATTATTTCCAGCGCTCGGTGCACCAACTCCTGCGTGCCGCCAGCCAGGGCGGTGCGGATGAGTTCAGCGGTTATGATCTCGTTTATTGCGCGGGCTTGTTCGATTACCTGTCACAGCGCGTCTGCAAACGCATGGTCGAGCTTTTCTGCACCATGCTCAAGCCCGGCGGCGTCGTCATCGTCACCAATGTGGCCACCAGCAATCCGCGCAAGGCGTGGATGGAATATGTGATGGAGTGGAACCTGATCTATCGCAATGAGGAGGAGATGAACGATCTGGTTCCCGAGGGTCTGAACCTGAAGGGAACCCACGTGAAGGCGGATGCCACCGGAGTGAACCTGTTC
>JBGTCP010000232.1:0-8431 GCA_041748815.1 Chthoniobacterales bacterium | reverse complement strand
CGGGAGATGAAGAGCATGACGCGTTCATCTGCTGTGAGGCTGGCGGCGACCCGGGCGAAATCTTCGGGGGTGCGGATTTCCTCGCGATTGATTTCCTCGATCACATCGCCGGGTTGCAGGACTGCTGCGCCGGGTGACGACGGATCTATGGAAGCAACGGTCACGCCGCTCACAAACTGGGGCAATTCCAATGACTGGCGCAGGTCGGCGGTGAGCGGGCCGATTTGAATTCCGCGAAGTGGACCGGATGCGGGCTGCACAGGCTCCGGAGCTTGAGCTGGCGCACGGGGCTGGCTCGCGGCAGGAGTGAGTTCGCTGGGTGCTTCCAGAAGAGTTGCTTTGAGAGTTTCTTCCTCGCCGCGGCGGATGAGGGTCAGTTCGACTTCGGCACCGATTTCGGTCTCGGCGACGCGGTTGCGCAGGTCGACAAAGTCGCTCACTGGCCGCCCTTGGAAGCTGCGAATCACATCACCCTTGCGGATGCCTGCGGCTTCGGCGGGACTGCCGAGGCCGACATCGGAAACGAGTGCTCCTTTTTGATCTTCCACGCCGAATTGCTCAGCGAGCTCGGGGGTGAGGGATTGGATCACGACGCCGAGTTGGGCGCGCGCGATGCGGCCGAGCTGCACGACGCTCTCGAGGGCACGGCGGGCGGCGTTGGACGGGATCGCAAGGCCGATGCCCTGCCAGCCGCCAGTGCGTGAGAAGATCTGGTTGTTGATGCCGATGATTTCTCCCCGCAGGTTCACGAGTGGTCCGCCGGAGTTACCGGGATTGAGTGCGGCGGTGGTTTGGAAAAATTCGGTGGTGCTGTCCATGCTGCCGCGGCGGCCGATGGCGCTGATAATGCCGGAGGTGACGGTTTCCTCGAGGCCGAATGGATTGCCGATGGCGTAAACCATCTGGCCGACCTTCACCTCGCTCGAATCGCCGAATGGGAGAGGATGGAGGTTGTCTGCTTCGATTTTAAGAATAGCGATATCGAGGCTGGGATCGGAATCGAGGAGCTCTGCGGGGACCGCCCGGCCGTCGCTGAGGACCACTTCGATTTCATCCATGCGATCAATGACGTGGTGATTCGTGATTACATGGCCCTCATGCGAGACCACCGCACCGGACCCAAGCGAGGTCTGGCGGCGCTCAATCGGTTCGGACCGGCCACCTTGCCCACGCCGCCCGAAAAACAATTCGAAAGGATCCACCACGTTGGGGACCTGCATGGTGCGGGCGGTATTGATGCTTACCACGCCGGGAGTGACGGCGGAAATGAGTGTGGTGGTCTGGCGGTCGATTTCCTCAAGGAGATTCAGGTCGCCCACATCGAACTTCGGTCCATCGGCCGGAGTATAAGGGGCTCTTTCCCCGTCGGGTTGCGAAGTGGTGGCAGTTGAAGTCGAGGCGGTCTCTGTGGCGTTTTTGCCGGAACGCAGGTTGTAAAGCCCGGCAACGGCAATCGAGAGGACGAGGACGAATAGGAGAAATTTAAGGAAGCTTTTCATTGGGATTAACTGATTTGAGAGAGTTGAACTTGCATTGCATCGACAATCAAGATTCGGAAATGTTCATTTTCCGGGCGCGAAAGTGTAGGATCTTGTTCGAAAATTTCATCAGCAAGTTTTTTTGCGAGCCTTAATATATCACCATCCTGACGAAGGTCGCCGAGTTTTAATGGAGGAAGTCCGCTTTGTGCGGTACCCAGCATATCACCCGGCCCGCGAATTGCAAAATCCTCATCGGCGATGCGGAAGCCGTCGCGGGTTTCTTCGAGAATGCGGAGGCGGGCTGAGACTTCATCGTCGGCATTTTCACCGAGCATGAGGATGCAGTAGGAATTGTGGATGCCGCGACCGACGCGTCCGCGCAACTGGTGCAGCTGCGCCAGCCCGAAGCGCTCGGCATTTTCGATGAGGATGACGGTGGCATTGGGCACATCGATGCCGACTTCAATGACCGAGGTGGCCACGAGGACCTGAGCATCGGCATTGCGGAAGCGTTTCATGATGCCATCCTTTTCCTCCGGCGGGATGCGTCCGTGGAGAAGTTCGCAGGCGGCGGGGGCGAGGAGCTGGATCCATTTGTTAAACTCCACTGCCGCTGCTTTGGCTTCGAGTTTCTCAGATTCCTCAATGATTGGATAAACGATGTAAATTTGCCGTCCTTGGTGGAGCTGGTCCTTGAGGAAGGAGAGAACTTTTTCGAATCCGTCGGAGTGGCGGATTCCCGTGGTGATTTTTCCGCGTCCAGGGGGCAGCTCGTCGAGTGTGGAAACCGCGAGATCGCCGTAGTAGGTCATTCCGAGCGTGCGCGGAATGGGTGTGGCGGTCATGACGAGGACGTCGGGGTGAGTGCCTTGTTCGATGAGGCGAGCCCGTTGCATCACGCCGAATTTATGTTGCTCGTCGATGACGATCATGCCGAGATTTTCGAAAGCAAAGCTGTCGAAGAGGAGCGCGTGGGTGCCGATGATGATGGAGGGCGCATCGCGGGAACTGCTCGAAAAGAGCGGCATGTGTGTGTCCTCTTTGCGGGTGCCGGTGCGCAGTGCAAGGCCGATGCCAAGTGGCTCGGCGAGCTTGCTGAAGCTGGTGTAATGCTGCTCGGCAAGGATTTGAGTGGGCGCCATGAGAGCGGCCTGGAAGCCTGCTTCGACAGCGCTCAGCATTGCGGCGAAAGCCACCAGAGTTTTTCCTGATCCCACGTCCCCTTGGAGCAAGCGGTTCATGGGCGATGTGCTAGCGAGGTCGGCGCGGATCTCGCGGATGGCGCGTTGCTGTGCGCCGGTGAGCGGGAAGGGGAGTGATTTTACGAGTTCGTCGACGAGTGCGCCATCGCCGCAGTGTTGCACGCCCGGAGATGCCCGCGTCTCATAACGGCGGGCGGCGACGACCATTTGCATGCGGAAAAATTCTGCCAGCACGAGTTGGCGGCGGGCTTCTTCCAGCGCTGCCATGTCGCCGGGGAAGTGGATGGCACGGAATGCCGCAAAGCTCCCGCCGCCATCTCTTTCCGGGAGGGTCAATTTAACAGTGGCAGGGTCCACGGCCTCCAACGCTTTCCAGATCAGCGCGCGGATGACTCGCGCCGTGAGTCCTTCGGTGGCGGGATGAACGGGCACGATGCGTTTCCAGTGAATGAATTGCTCGGCATCGGTCTCGACGATTTCGAAATCCGGATGGTCGATGAACATGCGGTTGCCTTTGCGTTTGGGTTTGCCGAAAGCAACGAGGATCTGGCCGACGGCGACCATTTTTTGCACGTAGTGCGCATTGAACCACCGGCAGGTAAGCACGCCGGTGAGCGCACCTCCTTCGCCCTCCTGCAATGTGACTTCGAGAATTTTTTTACGGCCGAAAAATTTCACCGAAGTGTCGACGATCGTGCCGATGACGCAGATGGGTTCTTCGGACGGCGTTGCCGGGAAGCGTGCGAAATGGCTGCGGTCCTCGTAGCGGCGGGGGAAGTGTTCCAGCAAATCCTGCAGGGTGTAAATGCCGATGCGCCCGAGTGCTTTGATGGCGGGCGGGCGGAGCCATGGCAGCTCGGCAACGACCGTCGACGCTGGCAGTTTGTTGGCGGTGTCTGTGCTCATGGTCTCTGCTACTTTGCCGCTGGATCTTTGTAGGGCGGAACAAATAGGCCGGAGCCTTCGGGGCGTGAGCGATCTCCGCCGGGGCCATAGGCTTTGGCGCTTCCGGCGAGCATTTCGTGGCCTACAGGCGGGTGGCCGGGATGCGGCTGCCCGGGCATGGATTCCACATGCAGGGATTGTGTGGGGAATGCAAATCTCACGTCCAGAGTTTGTGCCAGGTGCACAATCTCGAGGAGCACATTCTGGCGTTCGACGAGCTCGCGCGACCAGTCGGGCACACGCAGGAAAAAGTAGACAAGGATGTCGAGGCTGCTCGGGCCGAAATCGTTGAAGACAACATGGAAGAAATCCTTACGGGTGGCAGGATTTGCCAGGATGATGTTTTTGATTCCTTCGAGGAAGGCTTCGAGTTTTTCGGGCGGCGTGTCGTAGGTGAGGCCGATGGTCGTGCGCACGCGGCGGAACTGGCGCAGGCCCATATTGTCCACAGCCGTGGTGGCAACTTTGGTATTCGGAACCACGATGACGGAGTTGTAAAACGTGCGGATGCGGGTCGAGCGGAAACCAATTTCCTCAACGGTCCCCTCAAGGTCGCCGACCTTCACCCAATGCCCCACTTTGAACGGACGATCCAGCATGATCATGATGGAGCCGAAGAAATTTGCCAGACTGTCCTGTGCCGCAAGTGCGACCGCTAGGCCGCCAATGCCGAGTCCGGCCAACACCGAGAATACCTGCACTCCGAGGTTTTGTGCGGCAAGGAGCACGCCCATGAGCACGACTACGATCTTGACAGTGCGCGAAATGAGGTTGGCCAGTTGCTCGTCGAGACCTGTGTCGCTGCGTTTGGCAAAGCTCATCAGGTAGCTGGCGAACACGCTCGCAATGGAATAAAAAATCCACGTCACCGAGATGAAAAAGAGCACCTGAATGACCGTCATCAGGAATGTGAGCGCTAAGCCCTGAAGCCGCAGGCTTTGCAGTGCGCCATACCAGATGCTTGTCGCAACCAGGAGCGCGACGGGGGAAATCGTTGGCTGGAGTGCCTCAGCGCTGATGCGGAATTTTGCCCGGTTCATCATCCGCGCAACCAGCCTGGCCACGCCCTGAACAATCAATCGCATCACCAAACCCAGTAAAATAGCGCCAAAGATGCCCATCCACTGCCAGGTGCGCAGCGTGAGGAATTCATCCGCCGCCCAATCTGGCAGCTGCCGGATCAGCCATGGTTCGCGGTAGCCGGCGCCTTGATGGTCCGGGGAAAGATAGGGGAGGTGATTGACCCGCTCAAAAAACTCTCTGGCCCGCGAAACGGTCCCGCTGGAAAATAAGTAACTCCCCTCCTGCTCGCCCTCGTCCACGAAAGTGAGCGTGATCTCGGTCTCCGGGATGCCCCAGCGGGCTGGCGGGGACTCTGCGATATCATTGACGCCGGGCAGTGCATCGAAGTCGCGCTCCCAAACACGATCGAGCGTTTCTTTGAGGAAAATTGCGGCCTCTTCGGATTCCTGGCGATGAGTCACGGGGGTGAGGCGCGAGGTATCGAGCGTGCGCACGGCATCACGCAGCGACATGATGGCCAGCGGCGACCCTTCGCGACGCTGCTGCTCGTACGTGTCCATGGCATCCAGGAAGGTGCGCATGGTATCCTCCGGCGAATCGGCATTTACCGGCGCAAGCTGCGCATGACCGACTCCCGTGAAAACGAGCAGTGCGCAAGCTGTGGCTGCGTGATTGCTCCAGCGTGAGCTCACCCTTCGATGACCTGGATTTCCACGGGGTCGACTTTTACGCCCATTTCCTCCAGCCAGTGGATGGCATCGTGAATGACCGGGCGTTCGCCTTCGAGTTCGACGCAGACGATGCCCATCTCTGCCGTGACACTTGCCTGCCGGATATTTGGCACGACATCAAATTTTTTGCCGAGTTCGTAGAGGACAGGCGTGGTGACGTGTTCTGCCGGGATGACCAGCCAAAGCTTTCGTTTTTCCATAATGCGTCTCAAACGTGCGAGCGATCCGCCTGCCGGTCAAGCGCGGAGTGCTCATGGAGCACAGTGATTTACAGCCAGTGAATTGCGGGAGCTTTACAAGCAGGCGAAATCTCCTATTGATAGAGCAGTTTTCTAAACGATCTATGCCAACTTACGAATACCAGTGCGCCAAGTGCAAAAAGACCTTCGACGTTTTTCAATCCATGAAGGACAACACCCTGAAGGTTTGCCCTGAGGAATTATGCCGCATGAAAAAATGGGGCAAGGGCGAGGTCAAGCGATTGCTAGGCACCGGAGCAGGATTGATTTTCAAAGGCTCTGGATTTTATATCACCGACTATCGGAGCGAAAACTACAAGGCCTCCGAGAAAAAAGACACAGCGGCTCCCGCATCCAGCACGAGTGATGCTCCGAAGAAAGAAGCCACTCCGAAAAAGTCCCCCGATTCCACCAAACCCGCAAAAAAAGCGCCGCCCAAATCCTCCTGATTCAGGCCACATCCATCCACCGCCATGCCCACCGTCGACCGCCTGAAATGCAAAGAGTGTAATCACGAAAATGAACCCGAGCGGGTTTATTGCCACAACTGCGGCGCCAAGCTTGACCGCACCCTCGTGATCAAACAACAACGGGAACAGGAAGCTCAGCGTGAGAAGGACCAGAAAAAGAAACCCAAGTCCAAACTAGCGCCCGATAAGCCGATTCTGAAACCCATCGTGTGGTCACTCTTGCTGGCATTCATTTTCGGATGCCTCATTCAGATGCTTCGTGTGCCCGACGATGTACCGGAGCGGCCGGAGTCGTCCCTCGACTATCCGCCCGTGGGAATGGATCTCGCTGACCGGACGATTGCCGGCCGGGCCAATGTTGCGAGGTATTCTGAGGCCGAAGTGAACGCTTATCTTGCGGGCTCGATTCGATCTAAATCCGACGGCCCGCTGAAAGATTACGTGAAATTTGGCCGTGCTCTTGCGTTTTTTGAGGACGGGTACTGTTCCGTGGGTTTTGAGCAACTTTTCTTCGAGCGCCCGATCTATGTGATGGGGAGCTACGAGGTCGAGGTGGTCGAAGGGGCATTGGCAGCGAAGTCCATCGGTGGTCAGATTGGTCGCCTCCCCATCCCTGCGCTCATCATGCAGTATGCGGACAAACTGCTCTTCAAGCAGTTGCAGGAAGCTCTTAAGCGGGACATCACCACGCTGTCCAGAGTTGGCGGTATTACATTCACTGAGGAAATTGTGGAGATTGAGATCCCCGGCAACCAGTGATGCGCCGGGCCATGGGTCATGATTGGAAAATTAAAAAAGGAATGATTGGCAATCTCTTGACATACCCCCACAGATTTAGATGATCCTCCCACGAAGCCGTATGACGAACCCGCCATCCGGGGCATGCTTTATTTCTCCTTATCTCCATGAAATTTTCGGTTAGCAAAGACAAACTCCTCGAAGGGCTGCAGGCAGTGCAAAATGTGGTCAGCTCCCGCACCACGCTCCCCATTCTTTCCAATGTCCTGCTGCAGGCTTCAGAAGGCGAGCTCCGGCTCACGACCACCGACCTGGAAGTGGGTGTGCAAGGCGTGATCGAGGCAAATGTCGAGCGGCCGGGTGCCACTACACTCCCCGCCAAGCGTTTGTTTTCCATCATTCGCGAGTTGCCTGCGACGGATATCCAGATCGAAGTGGATTCCAAAAACGCAGCCTCCATCAAAAGCGGCCATAGTTTTTTCAAAATCATGGGCCTCGCTGAAGAGGAATTTCCGGCGCTTCCGCGGTTCGCGGAGTCGAAGGATTTCACGTTGCCACAGCAGGATCTGCGCGATGGTTTGAAGAAAACCGCTTACGCCATCTCCACGGATGAGACGCGCTACGTGCTCAACGGTATTCTTGCCAGTTTCAAAGAAAATAAACTCACTCTGGTCGCCACAGACGGGCATCGGCTGGCGCTCGCCGAGCTGGAAGTGGAAATTCCGAAAAGCGACGAGATCGACGTCATCATCCCCACCAAAGCAGTCAATGAGCTCCAGCGTCTGCTCTCAGGAGATGGCGATGTGCGTATTTCTATCGGTGAAAATCACGTGCTCTTCTCCGTGGGTTCGAGCCTGCTGGTTTCCAAACTGGTGGAGGGCAATTATCCCAATTACCGGCAGGTCATACCCGCTGAAAGCACCGAGCGCATCCGCTTTGAACGCGAAGGCCTTCTGAATGCCGCACGCCGCGTCTCCATCCTCGCGAGCGAGAAGTCCAATTCCGTAAAGCTCGTATTCTCCCGCGATAATGTGGAGATCACCGCAAATACTCCCGAAGTGGGTGAGGCGCGTGAGTCCATTTCTGTGCCTTACAAAGGAAAAGAGTTTGCCATCGCGTTTAATCCTGACTTCCTCATGGCTCCCTTGCGGAACTTGCAAACGGAAGAAGTTTTCCTGCATCTCTCCGATGAGATGAGTCCCGGTGTGATCAAAATTGACACTCCTTTCTTGTATGTGCTGATGCCGATGCGCATCGGCTGAGCGGCCGCACCCGCTGCCGGGCGCGCAGCTTCAATTCATTCTTTATCATGGCTCCATTTCTTGCTCGCTGGGTGGTTACTACGATTGCTGTGTTAGTAGCGATTGTGTTAGTGCCCGGGATTGAAGCCGGGGGCGGTCTTATTTCACTGCTCGGTGCCTCTTTGTTTTTAGGAATCGCAAACGCCCTTGCCCGCCCTGTTGTGCTGCTGCTCAGTCTGCCATTGATCCTTCTAACCATGGGATTGTTCATCCTGGTTATCAATGCGTTGTTGCTTTGGGGAGTAGGGGGAATTGTCCCTGGCTTTGTCGTCGACGGCTTTGGCAGTGCGTTTCTCGGGGC
>JBGTCP010000231.1:0-3586 GCA_041748815.1 Chthoniobacterales bacterium | reverse complement strand
TCCAATAACTTCGACTCAAAGAAAGCGGCTTTCTCATCATTCCACTGTTCCCACTTTGCGATCTCTGCAAGCAATTTTTCGGAAGGTGTCCCCCACTCCGGCAAGCTTTGCCTCGCCGGTTCATTCCAGCCCGCGGACGTGAGTTGACCGGACCTCCAAGTGAGATAATCACGTGCCTCTTCACGGAGATCCTGGCCGGAAACTTCTGCCAGTTCATGCAGATAACTGGCCAGCGTCGCATTATAAATCCCCTCCCGGTTGCGCTGCAACGCGGCTTGGATCTCATCGGCAATTTCCTCACCGGCCAGCCATCGATCCGTGAGCTCCCGCGCGGTGGCGGCAGTTTCCGCAGGTGTGGCGTGATTTGTCGGGAGTGGCCAGTCCTCCAGAAAAAAATCCGCCCAGTCCTTCCCTGCAAACCTCTCGGGATATTCCGTCAGTGGAGGCGGGGCCTGATAAAAAAATGGACCGCAAGCGCGGACATCCATGCCAAGCGCCACAAGCACCAACAAAATTTGAAAGGGTGCTTTCATTGTGCCAGCGCCTGCCACTCCCCTCCATCAAATCTCCAGCGCAGCGCTCCCGGATCTTTTCCTGCCTCGAGATAAATGGATGCAGTGTTAAGCTCTGCACCGGCAGGCAAATGCGAGAACCAGAACGTTAACCGGCGGGCACGCATAGGATGCACCGGCAATGGTTCGGCAGCATCCGGGTCATAGTGAGCAAGCATTTGCATGAATTCACCGGCACCAGCGTCCAAAATCCACCCCGGCTCCGGCACCTCAATTTCCAGCTTCCATCCCCGGTCGTTGCTTCCCGAACTGCCATGAAATCCGGGAGGAATATCTTGCGGCGAAGAATTTTGAAAACGAAGTCTCCCATCCGGCAGCAAAGCAAGTCCCGGCCGAGCCGAAGAACTCTGATTGGAAACAAGGTGCGAAGCTGACCAGGCATTCGGCTCGCCAGGGCCAGGGAGGCGAAACCACGCCCATCCGCTCGCACCCGCAGCACTCGCAGCGGAAGCCATTTCCTGCACCGCCGTCCATTCCGGCTGACGAAGGACAATGTGATCTCCGGGTTCCACCAGAGTGTTGCCTAGACGCGTGGATTGCGTTGCCCGAAGCCGCGTGATACCCATCCGGCTCGCCTCGTCCACGGGCACCAGCCAAGGATGAAAGATGACTTCATCCCAGCGCCAGTCCCTCAAGTGCCCTTTCAAATTCCCGTCCGAATCAAAAACGCTAAGCCTTGAAAAATTCGGCAAGCCCGCATGCCAGGGCACTTCGCAGTCTGCCCATGCTTGGATGAGCTCCACCTGCATCGCAGACCCTGCAATCGGATGAAACTCACCCTCCTTCACTGCATCGGCTGAATCCGGCTCCAGATCATAAAACATGGGAAATATCGCATGCACGTTCGCGGCCAAGTGATCAAATCCGGGCTGGCCGATCCATCCCGCCAATGCCGTCACACTCAGCCGGATTTCCGGAAACTCATTCCGCAAAACAGCAAGCGCCTTTGCATATTCCGCCAATAGACGGTCCGGGCAATCGTAGTCCAACTGGATCTCGTGGACGCCATCAAAATGATGCCGAATCGCATCTGCCAGTCGGGAAACTCCCTGCGGATCGCTGGCAAAATTTTCACCGGCCTCAATGCGGATGACAGGAACAATGCGCTTGTTTGAAACCGGACAAACCGACTCCCATGTCCATGACGTATCCTGTTTGGTGAAATTCGCCACATGCTGAAAAACCGAACTGACGCCCAACTCCTCAAGGCGCTGCAACTCAGCATCCGGCAGCGGACGGGTGCGATGCCAAACCCAGAACGACACCTCGCCCGGAGACCCGGATTCGGGAGCCTCCTGTCGTCCGCAGCCCATTATAAGAAGAGTGCCCATCAGCGCCAGAACCGGAACAATCCAGACTGGAAAATCACCAACTTGAGCGCGTGGAGTGGGCAGTTTCAAAGCACACTCATGATGTGCTCGATTTCACTCGGATTTACAATCCAACAATTTCAGGTCGCATAACTCAGTCTGAACAGAACCACGAGGGCGCATCTCCAAAGTTGCAATCCATGCGGTGTGGGCATCCTGCCTGCCGTCGGAACGCAGAGTTTGCAGGCTGGAAGCCCGCACCACAATTTGCGGCTTCTTGGTGTCCACTTAGCATTACTCGGAGATGCGGCCGAATCCCGGCCCGTTTCAGATTGCATTTTTCACGCTTTCTGACAGGATTTCAGTATGCAACCAACTGGCTCCAAGGCGGAATTTCCAGAGGCTCTAATCAGGGCCCGGAAGCAGCTGTTTTGGGATCGCAGACAATCCCCACCCGCCATCGAATCACCGGGATTTATTCTAAAAGTTATGGAAATTGGCACATGGGAGATGGTGGAGGCATTGGAGGCAAGCTTCCCAAACCCGCTTCTGGTTCAAGCACTCGAAATGGCACCTTGCGGCTCGCTCTCGCCACGCTCCTGGAATTTCTGGTGTCTGCGACTGGGCATCGACGTCCCATATCCCTCTCGTTTTGCTGTGCGCTGATGGTGCCACATCTTGACATATTGCCGATGGAGCAACTTGCGATCTGGGAGGCTTTTGGAGAATCAGATCTTTCGGGCTTCATTCTCTATGGTGGTACCGCCTTGGCTCTCCGCTACGGGCACCGGCTATCAGTCGATTTCGATTTCTTCGCGGGGTTGCCAGTCACGCCGGAAGCCATTTACCAGCGCTTGCCTTGGCTCGGAGAGCACTTTGAATCCACCCTGCAACTCGAGACGAATACTTTCGTCCTCACCACCCGTGCCCCAAACTGTGAATCAGGCAGCACTGTAAAGCTGTCGTTCTTCGGTGATCTCGATCTCCCCATTATCCAAGAGCCGGATTTCACCTCCAACGGCGTATCTGTGGCATCAACAATGGACTTGTTGGCGACGAAATTGAAAGTCATCAACCAGCGCATCGAAGCCAAGGATTACCTCGATATTGCCGAGATCCTCTGGCGCATGCAGCCGTCGGTACGCACCTTGGAAGCAGGCTTGGCCAACATGAAAGCCATCTTCCCGGCAGCAGCACCATCCGAAACCCTGAAAGCTCTCTGTTGGTTTCACGGCGGAGACTTGGACACACTGGACTCAAAAACCAAGCAAGTGCTTGAAGGAACTGTCAAAGAAGTGGGTTCTCTACCCCCCGCATCCGTTCGCCCGGGAATCAGCTTGAAAACGTGGAGACGGGTTTAAATCTTCTGATGCATCGGACCCCTCCCAGTGCGAGGATGAAATCCGGGGCACATTGTCATCTGCTGCAATGGCCGAGTCCCAATACTCAAAGGTCTCGCCAGCGGGGAATTCACTCTGGCGTGAATTATCCAGAACCTCAAGAACCGGAGGACCTGTATGAGGTGGAGCAGGAAAAACCGCCCGGCGCACCACCTCAGAGAAGGATTCCCGCTCGCCCCGCTTGGCGCTCCGCAGCTTCTCATAAGCATCCAACTCCAGTGAAATGGTTTTCGTTGCCATGCATGGAACCATGCATGAACCCGCTCGATTCTGTCAACGCGGACTGCGGTTGTTGCGCAGGCTG
>JBGTCP010000230.1:0-7630 GCA_041748815.1 Chthoniobacterales bacterium | reverse complement strand
GTAGGGCAGAACGGCCTGCGTTTCAGCGCCCAGGAAATTGGTATTCCAAAGCGAAAGCAGCGCCATGAGGACGGGCATATTCCGATCAAAGGGGGCAGTGCGGAAATGTTTATCCATCTGATGAAATCCATCCAGCAGTGCGCGGAAATTCTCCGGTCCGACCGCGAGCATCGTGGAAAGCCCGATCGCGGAGTCCATGCTGTAACGGCCGCCCACCCAGTCCCAAAATCCGAACATATTTTCGGTATCAATTCCGAAGGCTTTGACCTTATCGGCGCTTGTCGAAACGGCAACGAAGTGTTTTGCCACAGCTTTTTTGTTGTTCTTAAACGCTGCAAGCAGCCACTTACGGGACGTCTCAGCGTTGGTCATCGTTTCCTGAGTGGTGAAGGTCTTCGAGGCCACGATGAAAAGTGTTTCTGCGGGATTCAGGTCCCGGGTCGCCTCGGCAAAATCCACTCCGTCGACATTCGATACAAATCGGAATGCGAGGTCGCGCTGGCTATAGTGCTTCAGCGCTTCGTAGGCCATCACCGGACCCAGGTCCGATCCGCCAATGCCGATATTCACCACAGTGCGGATACGCTTTCCTGAAAACCCTTTCCACGAGCCCGAGCGAACGCGGTCGGAAAAATCCGCCATCCGGTCGAGCACTTCATGGACCGCCGGGACAACATTTTCCCCTTCGACGATGATCTTTGCATTGCGCGGTGCGCGCAACGCGGTGTGCAGGACTGCACGCCCTTCGGTGAGGTTGATTTTTTCACCGGAGAACATCGCCTGCATGCGCTCGCGCAGTTCCGACTCTTCCGCAAGCTGCAAAAGGAGATCGAGCGTTTCATCGGTGATCCGGTTTTTAGAGTAGTCCAGGAAGATGCCCGTCGCCCGTGCTTTCATGCGGTCGGACCGTTTCGGGTCCTGATCGAAGAGGTCACGCAGATGAATGTGGCGCAGGGTTTTCGCGTGCTTCTCAAGCGCCTTCCATGCGGCGCGTTTGGTCAGTGGTTTTACGGTGGATGACATGCGGATGAACGTTGGTCAAAGGGGCTGCGAAATCAATGAAAAAGGCCTTTGTTTAAATTTCCCGGTTTTATCCAGTGTTGACCCGGCATTTTACCTCCGCTACATCTCACTTCCCAACAGCTGCACGGCGGCCCATCGCGCAGCTTAAATACCCGGGCAAAACCTCCAATCCACAGATCCCCATACCCTAATGGCAAACGTCCTAATTAAAAACGTATTCAAAGTCTACAAAGGCGACAAAGGTAACGACGTCACCGCAGTCAAAGACGTCAATTTCGAAATCAAAGATAAAGAATTCATCGTGCTTGTCGGCCCGTCGGGCTGCGGCAAATCCACCACACTCCGCATGGTTGCAGGGTTGGAGGAGATCAGCGCCGGTGATATTTTCATCGATGAGCGACGCATCAATGACGTCCCGCCCAAAGACCGCGACATCGCCATGGTCTTCCAGAACTACGCGCTCTATCCGCACATGACCGTATTCGACAACATGGCTTTCGGCCTCAAGCTTCGCAAATATCCCAAGGATGAAATCAGCAAGCGTGTGCGCGACGCGGCCGGAATCCTCGGTATCACTGAACTCCTGGATCGCAAGCCCAAGGCCCTCTCCGGCGGCCAGCGCCAACGCGTTGCGGTCGGCCGCGCAATCGTCCGCCAGCCCAAAGTTTTCCTTTTCGACGAGCCACTCTCAAACCTCGATGCCAAGATGCGTGTGCAGATGCGCACCGAGATCACCAAGCTGCATCAGCGGCTTCAGGCAACGATGATTTATGTGACTCACGACCAGGTCGAGGCTATGACGATGGGCGACCGCATTGTCGTGATGAAAGACGGCCTCGTTCAACAAATCGATGCCCCGCTGGAGCTCTACGCGAATCCTGAAAATCTTTTTGTGGCCGGATTTATGGGAAGTCCGCCAATGAATTTCATGCATGGCTCGCTCACATCCAGCGGTAAATCGGTTATCTTCAAGGAGAATGGCGATGGCAGTGTGAAGTTGGATGTGACGTATCATCCTGCGGCCAAAACACACGTTGGCAAACCCATCGTGCTGGGTATCCGCCCCGAGGACATTGTCCTGGTCCCCTCAGGCGAAGCGCCTTCGGAGGATTCATTCCAGGCTGTCGTGGATATTGTGGAACCTATGGGTGCGGAAACGAACTTTTATCTGCAAACTGGCGAACACACGATCATTTCGCGCTCGCAGGCTGCGGTGGATCACCGTGAAGTCGGCCACCGTCTGCAGTTTGATGTTATCAAGTCCAAATGCCACCTCTTCGATAGCGAGACCACGCTTCGCCTGAGGTGATGCGCGTTGCCGCGCACCGCCGGCTATGAATGATCTTTTCGGCGAACCGGATCCCGCACCGGATGCTGTGCCAGCCGATGCTCCGCTCTCCGCGAGGATGCGCCCTCGCACCCTCGCGGAGTACATCGGACAATCGCATATCCTGGGTGAAGGAAAACTTCTCCGGCGTGCGATTGAGGCTGATCGTCTCTCGTCGCTCATTTTGTATGGGCCTCCGGGAACCGGCAAGACGTCGCTGGCGCAGATCATCGCTTTGGCCACGAGCAGTCATTTTGAACGCCTCAGCGGCGTGGAAAGCACCGTGGCCGACATCCGCAAAGTGGTTGCCTCGGCCTCCAACCGGCGCAAGAACAATGATCGCCGCACATTGCTCTTCGTGGATGAGATTCACCGCTTCAACAAGGCCCAGCAGGATGTTCTTCTGCCCGATGTGGAGTCGGGCCTGCTCCGCCTCATTGGTGCCACCACCCACAACCCGTTTTTTTACGTGAACAGCGCACTCGTGTCGCGCTCGCAGATCTTTGAACTCCAACCATTGAGCGTGGAGGAAATTTCCTCACTTCTGCGGTCAGCCCTTGCAGATGCTGAGCGCGGACTTGGCAGCCGCAGTATCGAGTTGGACGACGATGCACTTGCGCATCTGGCGGTGGTGAGTGATGGCGATGCCCGCCGCGCTCTCAACGCTCTGGAACTTGCAGCCCTCACCACCCGCGCCGGCGCGGACGGGCGGGTGCGCATCGACCTCGCAACCGCGGAGGAAAGCATTCAGCAAAAAGCAGTCGTCTACGACGGCGACGGCGATGCGCACTACGACACTATCAGCGCATTCATCAAAAGCATGCGTGGCTCCGATCCCGATGCCGCGCTTTACTGGCTGGCGAAAATGCTGCACGCCGGAGAAGACATACGCTTCATCGCCCGGCGCATCGTCATTTGCGCGAGCGAGGATGTGGGAATGGCAGATTCCAATGCGCTCGTAGTCGCCGTGGCCGCCATGCAATCGGCCGAATTTGTAGGCATGCCCGAGGCCCGGATTCCACTCGCGCATGCGACCGTTTACATTGCCACCGCGCCTAAGAGCAACCGGGCTTATCTGGGTGTGAATCAAGCACTAGCCGATGTCGCCGGGGGACGCACTCTTGCCGTGCCGGAGCATTTACGGGACGGAAGTTACAAAGGGGCCAAGCGTCTCGGTCATGGTGAGGGATATCAGTATGCTCATGATTATGAGGGCGGGTTTGTGCCGCAGGCGTATTTGCCCGAAGGCCGCGTTTATTACCAACCCACCACGCATGGCATGGAAAAGCGCGTCAAAGAACGCCTCGACTACTGGCGTGAGCAGTTCGAGAAAAAGCGGGGCGGGCCATCTGCGTAAATCCGCACCACGGTGGTCACTCAGTCTTTTTCTTCCGAAAAAAGCAGCACTCTGTCTTTCCGTATTTTTTGCGGCGGATGAGTTCCCATGGCCCGGGCACGTCGAGCACGGATTTCCCCGGCACTTCCAGCACAAAGATCCCATCCTCCGCGAGCGCTGTCACCAACTCCGGCATCGCAAGCAACGTCTCACCGAAATCCTGGTCCTCCCTGGTTCGGGGGTACGGAGGATCCGCGAGGATTAAGTCCCAGGGTTCAGGAAAATTCCCAGAGCGCAAAAAATGGCACACTTCGGCCTTGCGAACCTGACCGGTGAGGCGCGCCTTTTGGAGGTTGCGGTGGATCACGTCCACTCCCGCCGAACTGTGCTCTACAAACGTCGCATGAGTGGCGCCACGGCTCAGCGCCTCGATGCCCAGCCCTCCGCTTCCCGCAAACAAATCCAACACCCGGGCGCCGGGCACCAGTTCACCAAGACTGGAAAAAATGGCTCCTTTCACCAACTCCATGGTGGGGCGCACCTCGCCCGATGGCACGTCCAACTTCAAGCCTCCAGCGGATCCTGCAATGACTCTCACAGCGGGTGGTGGGTCAACGTCCGCGCAGACCTTTGAAAATCCGGTTGATCGTATTTTCCAAACCTTCACCGACGAGCTTGGTCATCAGGTCGGAGCGCGGACTCGCCAGCGTGCCATCAATCATGAAATCAATCCGTGCAAATCCATCTTCCTCCACCATGCTGTCGCGGACAAAATCCGGCAGGCGGCGTCCTATCGACTCATCGATGAAGAGGGTGGACGGCAAATCGAGATTGGTTTCGAGGTCCACCGTGCCTGTGGTTTCGAGGCGTAGATTTTGTGAGCGGACTGTGAGTTGATTGACCGAAGTCAGGCCGTTTACGATTTCGGCTTCGAGGGTGGCCTCCTCGAGATCGAGCTGATCGAGCTCATCAATCTTCAGAGCCTGACCGAGGGATTGGAGAATGGGGTATTGATTCAATCGCCCGTCATCAATGCGCAGCGATGCTGAGCCGTTGTAGGTCGCGGCTTCTTCAAATTCCCCTGCGAGATCGACATTTCCAGAGACGGTTCCCTCGACGCGGTCCCCGATCCCACCGGATTCCGGCATGAGTTCACGGATCTCGATGGCAATGAATTCAAGAGCCGCCTTAAAGGGAAGTGCCGCGTTGCTATTGTCCGCCAGGAGCGAGCCTTGAATCACACCATCGCCCACATGGCCCACCAACGCGGGAAGGTGTAGCACCTCTTTTTCGTAAGTGACAGGGGATTTGATGTCGCGGATTTCCGCCGACTGCCACAGCTCGACATAGCCGATGCGCAGATCGCCGGCGAGTGAGTCGAGGCCGGTGAGCTGCTCGGATGTGATAGCAATATCGCGGGCTACCACGATGAGTTCGCCGTCCTCACCTTCCAGCTCGAAACTGCCGCGCGAGATTGTGAGTTTCCCGACTTGGACCGAGCGTTCTTTGCCGGGCTTATCGGCTTTGATGGGTTTCGGGGTTGGTTCCGGCGCGATCACAGGCTCTACGAGAGCAATCGTCGGCGTCGACACGGCGGAGGGAGGCGGCGCGGGAGTTGGAGTGGTTTCCACGACAATCACTTCCTCGACCTCTGGGCTCGCAACAACGGGAGAAATGCGCACTGCAGGCGCAGTGAGTTCGATCTCACGGATCACAATCGTGTCCGAGAAAATCGAGAAAAATTTCACCGTCGCTTTAATTTCCTCCAACGAATACGCGATCCCCTGGGCAGAGCCATCGGCCTTGATCTCCTGCACTTGAAGTCCGCTCCACGGCGTGAAGGTGAGACGCCCGACCTCCACAGGCATGCCAAGCGCACCTTCCAGTGCATCGCTCAGTCGGCCACGCACTGAGTCGGATTGCACAATCATATTGAGGATCAACAAAGCAAGTGCGCCCAGAGCGACAACACCTCCCGCAATCCACACCAGCCAATTTTTGCGATTCATGAGAGGCACATCCTATCACTTGCACTAAGAAACGAGAGCGAAATTTTCAGCTGAAATTCCGCAGATCCGATTGCCAAAGGATCACGCGCATGGGTGGAAGTCGCTGTGCGGGTCATCCAGTTCATTCCAACCAATGGAATCGATTTTTCCCAGGATTGCAAATATTAAGGCTGTTTTCGCAGTTTTGTGCATGTCGACGCGTCACGAGAAAAGGCACTCAATTTTGAAAGTGTTCTGTAAATGTCTCGAGACGAGATGTTTGCGATGAATTTCGAGCGATTTTGCGAGATTGATATAATCACCATAAAATCTATAGGCACTAGAATTGCTCTTAACAGATCTATGAGAGCACTACAAAAAACCACCATCATCGTCGCCGGCATCGCAGCAATCCTCGCAAGTCCGGTCGCCACGGAAGCAAAAGCAATCCGCGAATTGGGAGCAATTTCCTCCCCCACTCCCTACGATCGGCACATGAGCGAAGTGCGCAAGGTTTTGAACGAAGTGAACCCCCGTGAAACAACAGAAATGAAGCGCGTGACCGGGTTGCTTCGTGAGGCCCGCAGATTCCGCTACGTGCATCGCACAGCTTACAACCCTCTCACCCCGCAGGAAACCGCCCGCCGCCGTGCTGGTGACTGCAAGGACAAAAGCCTCTGGCTGCTGAAGGAGCTCAACACCGGGGACGCGCACTTCGTCATTGGCCGCATGTCCGGTGCCTCCCGCGTCAACCACGCGTGGCTTTATTGGAATCACGACGGAGAGTGGTTCATTCTCGATCCTACCCACAATACACGCCCCATCAAAGTTTCGAGCCTTCGCCGCGGAAATTACGTGCCACTTTACTCCTACTCGGTGACCGGCTCCAGCCGCCACAACCAGACCATCGCCATGAACGCATACCGCGGCAACCGCGTCGCTCAAGCTGATTCACGAGTGGCGGATCCCGCTGCCGCACCTGTTGTTGCAGCCACAACCACCAGAGTGGCCCGTGTCGCGGAGAAGCCAGCGATTGCTGAGAAAGTGGTTCGGTCCGATGATCGCCGCTCCGAGCAAGCCGCCTTCGCAAACCGCATGGCCCGTTTGGATCGCATGCACCGCTCCGCACTGTGAGCGGACCGCCGGATCCGTCTACACGTTTCATGAGTTTGTAAACAAACCATTCATCACTTACCGGCCAGCCTTGGCTGCTTGGGTTTCTGGACAATGTGCTCTCAATCTCTCATCCGTCCATTGCCCGCTGAGGCTGGCCGATTTTTTTTTTGCGGCGGTCATTACTGCTGATATACCAGCAGATCGGATGACATAAGATCGGTGCCGGCGGGGGAGGTGGCGGTGATGGTGACGCGGAGGATGCCGTCGAGGGGGACGTTGTCCATGTTGAGAATCTCGACGGGCTCGACCACGCGTTTGTAGGTGTTGCCAAGGATGTCGGGCTCCAGGGGTTTGGTCTCCTGGACGAGCTGCTCGAGGCGGGCCTGGTCCATGTAGGAATCGATCACAAAACGCACTTGCCGTGCTTGGCGTGCTTCGAGCTCCACGGAAATAATGCTGTTCAGCGCAGCGGCCAAGCCGACGATGGCGAAGCTGAACATGCCCATGGCGATCACCACTTCGAGCAGGACAAATCCGCTGCGAACCGGCAGCCGCGCGTCAACGGAGCGCATACGATTCTTCCGTGACTTCGGCGGTGAGCGCGCTGAAGGTGAGTTCAATCCATGATTCCGTATTGGCAATGCGCACCGTGATGGGCTCGCATAATCCGTTGGGCTGGAAAATCCACATGTGCGGATCGGCAATTTTTTGAAACTCGGTTGCCCGCCATCCGCGCCATGCCAGTGTGCCACCTGCTGGCAATGCGAGCGATTCGCCGGGAACTTCCTCAGCAAAGGGATCGTCGGAAACCTGCACCTCGGGAATGCGCATCGAAACGCC
>JBGTCP010000229.1:0-2850 GCA_041748815.1 Chthoniobacterales bacterium | reverse complement strand
GCTCCGAGACCGGGGATGTTTTCTTTGAGAATGACTTGTGTGGCTGACATATAGATTAGGTGTTAACGGGAAAAGTGGCGTAGAAGTAATAGGGTGGCAGCATTCTGTCAATCCCGATCTTCGAGAAAATTTTCGGCCCCGGCGCGGCCGACCTACTGTTTGAAGAGGTTATTTTGCTTTGAGATCCACTGGTAGAGTTGGATTTCACTGCCGCTGCCGAGCACGCTGTTGACGGGGTCGGGCTGGTTCGCGCAAACGATAAGGTTTACCAGATAAACGCGGAGTATCTCCATGGGCAGCCGTTCACGCTCCTGAGTGGTGAGGGGCATGTGTGTGGCGTCATCGTATTGATCCACCCAAAGACGCACGTTATTCCAGTTGAGAAGTCCGTATTCCTCGGACGGGCGGTTTTCCACGTAGTTGAGGTAATTCACAACGCCTTGCAGTGCGTAAGCGACATCGAAAAGCCGGTCGCGCTCTTGCAGGAAATCGTAGTCCACCACGCCGATCACCTCGTCACCACGGTAGAGCACATTCCAGAAATGGTAATCGCCGTGCACAAACATCCAGGGCAGCCCGCCGGAGATGCGTTCGTAATTATCCATGATCCGCGGCAGCAGATCGCGGGCCATGTCCAGCGTGCGCCGCACTGCTTCAGCTTGCGGATGCACGCCGATCTGCGACTCGATGGATCGCTCGGCAAATGGCAGCATGCTCCAGCATTCGGCCGGCTGAAGGTCGTTGCGCATCTCCGGCGGGACCGGCGAAGTGGAGGGCCGGAATTCGTTCATATGCGCGTGCAGGTCGCCCAGCGCAGTCGCCGCCGAGAGCATGCGCTGCCAGTCCCGGTGCGTTCCCTCATCGTGTTTGATGAAACGGTGGATCTCCACGATGCGATCACCCCATAGGGAAAAAGTCGAGCCGCTGCGGGTGCGCATGACTTCGGGAGCGGGATACCCCCGGCTGTTGAGAAAATTGATGGCCTCGTGCAGGAATTCCACACGCTCGCCGAATTCTTCGTCATGCCGGATGCGGACCATGAAGGTGCCGCGGCCGGTTTTAAACGGATCGGTGATATTGCATTGGGTAGTCAGCGGCTGGTCCATGCTGATCACCCGGCCAAGGTCAAAATCATCGGCAATTTTTTGCAACTGCGAGAGCGTGAGTTGGCTCGTCGACGAGGTGGGGCGCGCCAGATCCGCGTTGAGCCTGAGGGTCTGGAGAATTTCCGGTTCCTGACTCATAGATGCCTTGCTAACACAACAAATTTCCCTGAAATATGCCCCATCGAAGCGATCATTGCCTTTCCTCCAGAGGGGTCGGATTTGCTGGAAGTTGAGTCGTAAAATAATAGGCCAGTCCCAACATGATTAAGAGTAGAAACACCAGAATGAGAATGCCCGCAAGGCGATATGCGCTCCGCTTCGACGCGTCGCCGGGTCGTCCGATGCGCGCAGCAGCAAGCTCCGCCTCCAGCTGGCGTAGAAGTTTTTCGGCATCCTGGTCGGGATTGGCCGGTGTTTCTGTAGGCTTGTCTTGCATCGAATAGTCCGCTGAATTATGGAAATGTCCGAGCCTGCCAGCAAGCAACAAATCGCAGACGCATCAAAACCATCCACTCTTGCGATGGTGCTCCCGTTCGGGCTTTTCATGGGTTTTCTTGCGCTCAATGGATTGGTCACCAAGCTGGCCATCGACCTGTCGGGCGACACCGTTCCCTTCTGGCTGAGTTATCCTGAATATTGGATCTACCCCCTGCAAGCTCTCGTCTGCGGAGGGGTGATGATTTACTGCTGGCGACAGTATGATTTCAACGGGATCCAGCGCCCGCTGGGCACCGTTTTGATGGGACTGCTGGTGCTTGCTATCTGGATCGCACCGCAATTTTTCCCGGAATCCGAAGGCAGGCCCGAAGGATTTGATCCCACGCTTTTTGAGAATGACCCTGCGTTGTATTGGGCCACTGTGGGAATGCGATTTTTGAGACTCGTGGTCGTGGTGCCATTTTTGGAGGAGATTTTTTGGCGTGGATTTTTGATGCGCTACATGGTGAATGAGCAATGGCGGGGAGTGGCATTCGGGACCTATCGTCCATTGGCTTTTCTTGGCGTTGCGTTGTTATTTGCGCTTGCGCATGCGGGGCCGGATTTCTGGGTCGCGCTGATCACCGGGTTGCTTTACAATGCGCTTGCCTGCTGGACCCGCAGCCTTGGGGCCTGTGTGCTGGCCCATGCAATCACGAACTTGATTTTGGGCATCTACATCATGCAAACCGGCCAGTGGGGCTTTTGGTAATTTCGAATGACAGGCGGTGAGGTGCGTGATATGATGTGCCTGCAACAATGATACGAGCCACGTTCACACAGAAATTTCTTCTCGTCATAGTCATCGCTTTTGGTGCCGCTTGCCTGGTGCAATTTTATAAATACTTTGTGCAGGGTGCGATGGACGACATGGACGCCGGGGTAAAAACTCGAACCGAGATTCCCGCGAATCCATGATGCAACTCCAAAGCCCGGAAGGGTTGCATGTGAGATGAAAATCGGACTCGCGCAGATCAATACCACCGTCGGGGACATTGCAGGGAATCGCAACCGTATCCTGGCAGCCTACCACGAGTGCATCCAGGCCGGAGCTGATCTGGTCATCACTCCCGAGCTGGCGATCACGGGTTACCCGCCCAGGGATTTGTTGTTCAAGTCGCGGTTTGTTCCCATGAACCTGGAAGCATTGGATGCGCTGGCCTCAGAAACCGGCGAGGTGCCGCTGGTCGTTGGGTACGTGGACCGCAACCGCAACGCAGCCGGGAATCCTTTTTTCAACGCCGCCGCCGTGCTCCATCAAGGTGCC
>JBGTCP010000228.1:0-4234 GCA_041748815.1 Chthoniobacterales bacterium | reverse complement strand
GGTGTCGAAGATCTTTCGTGAACCGTCCCGACCATGATTTAAAATCCTTAGCGTAAGCAATCATGGGACCAAGATGGGGCTAGTAATCAATTTCATAACTTCAGAATACGTCACCGCCCCGCAAAAACAAGCCTCTCTGCATATCTGAGGCTGAATGCTCGCTTTGCGCGGTTTGTAATCCGTTCTAGCCGGCGACCGCTATCCGCTAATCCGCTAAGTAACGCGCTTCCTCCGAGTGACAGGTAGCCAGTGTTTCGTTTCACAGTGAGTGCAGACCGGCCGCTCGCCCTGTGAGAACTCGCGGATCTGACCGCATTTCACGCACGCATGTTTGCCGGAATTTTCAATGCACTGCACTCCTTGCTCTAGTTCCTCCGGAAAAATCGGGAGGCCTTCAACCGTGGCATCCTGGTCCCGGAAAAAGATGCTGAAATGCCCTGACGCCTCGATATACACCCGATCAACTTGACCGAGCTGCGAGATTTTTTCCTGCCTCAGCGCAGCAAGAAGCTCTTCCGCAGTCAAGCCTTCCCGATGCAGGTCTTTGATGAGGATGGTGTTGTCGCTGAAAACACACCGAGTGTCTCCCTCGAGCCATACATCCAACTTATGGTTCCTCAAGCTCAACCAGGTGATCAAGCGGTATAAGCCCAGCACCACCACGAAGACCAGTAGGCAATGGAGCAAAGGGACGTCCTCATAAAACATCGGATCACCCGCCGCTGACCCCAGCGCGATAATCACAATGAGATCGTAAACATTCAGCTGCCGCATTTCTTTTTTCCCGCTGATCCTGAAAAACAGAATCATGAACAAGAACATGGTGCCCGCCCGGAAGACGATCTCTAAAAAGAAAGTCCACGGTGCGTCTCCCACCAGCATGTTGCTCCAATCAAGTAGCCCGATCATATTGTGCCTGAACCTACACCAGCTGCCGCCGGAATCCACACAGAGTTAATTCGCCGTCCTTCCCGCGAGGCTGGTTGCCTTTGCCGGGTGATTGAGCGAATGTTTTGCATGCACAAAGAGCAGCCAATGAAAGTGCTGGGGATTGATGGCGGTGGCACCAAGACCGCCTGGACTTTATTCGCTAATGAGAATGGCAAGCTGCATCCCCTCGAGGGAAAGATGCTTGGAGCTTCGAACCTTTGTCTGGTGAGTGATGCCGATTTGCTTCTCCTCTTTCAGTCAATGCCTGCTGAGGTGGATCGGGTGGGAGTGTTCCTTGCTGGATGTATCACTCAGAGTGACCGTCGAAGGCTTGCAGGTCTTGCACGCAGAGTGTGGCCGGATGCGGTGCGTGTCTGCGGCAGCGACCGTGAGTCATCCCTCGCTGCGGCTCTTGATACCGGCGAGGATGGTGTGGTGGTGATCTGCGGCACGGGCACTGCAATTACGGGACGGAAAGGCTGGCGCATTGAACGTGCGGGCGGATGGGGGCATTTGCTCGGCGATCGTGGCGGCGGCTACAACATTTCCGTGCGGGGATTGCAGCTGGTGCTTCGATCGTATGATTTGGAAAACCGACTTACCCGTCTCGCAAAGTCGGTCCTGAAAGAGCTTGCTCTCGACGACCTGGCCGCCTTGGTGAGCTGGGTTCAGGGTGCGAATAAAATGCAGATCGCCAAGCTGACCCCGTTATTTTTTCATGCAGCTGAAGAGGGAAACGAGCAGGTCCGCGAGTTGCTGAGCGAGGGGGCCGGCGTGCTCGCCGAATACGCAGCAGCTGTGAATCACAGGCTGGATTTGCACCCGCTGAAAGTCCGCCTTATGGGAGGAATTTTCCGGAATCAGGGAATTTACAGAGATTACTTTTCGAAGGCGATGCTCAAGCTGGAGCCACACGCGGAGATCGATTTGGCCCGGCGCCTCACGGTGGAAGGTGCTGCAATGTTGGCCGCGAATGCATCGCTGGTTGATGAACCCGCACACACGCCGGAGGATGTTCATTCGGGGAATGACAACCTGGGAAGCGCGCTCACGGAGCAGCGGAATCCCCGCTCTAGCCGGTTGGACAAGCTGTCTGCAGAAGAATTCGTGGACCTGTTTGTTAGGGAGGAAGCGTTGGTGCAGAGGGCGCTGACCGGAGCATCGGCTGCGCTTGCGGAGGCCTTGCGCGTGGTTGGTGATGCGCTCTCAAGCGGAGGGCGGTTGTTTTATGTCGGGGCGGGAACGAGCGGGCGACTGGGGGTGATGGATGCCAGCGAGATACCGCCTACTTTTGGCGCTTCGCCGGATCTGGTCCAAGGAATAATTGCAGGAGGCGAGGAGGCGGTTTTCCGATCAGTGGAGGGAGCGGAGGATGATGCCGATGCGGGCATGGCGTTAGTGGCGCAGCGGGGTATGAACCAGCTTGATGTCGTCTGCGGGATCGCCGCAAGCGGGCGCACCCCTTTTGTGCTGGGAGCATTAGCGGCGGCCAAAGAGGCTGGATTGCGAACGATTTTACTCACCTGCAATCCCAATCGCGAAAAATGTCCGCACCTCGCGGATGTGGAGATCGATCTCGCCGTTGGCCCCGAGCTGCTCACAGGCTCGACCCGCCTGAAAGCAGGCACGGCCACCAAAGTGGCATTGAACATTCTTTCTACCGGAGCAATGGTGCGGCTGGGAAAAGTGCGGGGCAATGTGATGATCGACATCCACGCCAGCAATGAAAAGCTGCGCGACCGGGCTGTGAGAATTGTAACCACCCTGGCCGGCGTAGATCATACTGCCGCGCTGGAGCAACTCGAGAAATGCAACTGGGATGTGCGCAAAGCCGTCGATTTGCTTACGGGTTCGACTACGTCTTGAGTCATGTCCTGACGATGAAGAGACTTTCTGGACTCGAAAACTGACTCCTGCACAGCATAAAGATATTGACGCACAGGGAGAAATGCCATACTCAGTATGGCATGAAGATGACAATGCATATTGATGAGGCATTATTGGACCGGGTGATGACCACATTCGGGTTTGCCAGCAAGACTGAGGCGGTTGAAATGGCACTCAATGAAATGGACAGGAAGAGCCGGTTCAAGGCACTTGTGGCCATGCCCTCCCCGTTCACCCCCGACGAGTTGGCCGATGGCGTGGAGCCCGGCTACGATGTGGCTTCCATGAGAGCCGCTGAGCCTGCAACTAACTATCGCACCAAAGATGGACGCAAGCGTTCTCGTTGATAGCAACGTCTATATCGGGTTGCTTCGCCGTCGCGCCGATCCGGTCACGGTGCTTGGGAACTGGATCGGTGACGGCGATTTGGTCACGTGTGGTATGGTGCGGTTGGAGGTCGAACGGGGGTTGCGCACTCCGAAATTGAGATCGCATCTTTCCGGCTTTTTCGATGTGATGCGATATGGCCAAACCTCCAACAAGATCTGGGAGGAGGCAGCGGATGTCTCATGGCAGCTTGATCGCAAAGGCCGCACACTACCCGCGCAGGATATCCTGATTGCTGTGATTGCGCGATCCATGAATTCAGTGATCCTGACCGACGATGCGCACTTTGATAATATCCCGCAGCTCATCGTCGTCCGCCCCGATAAAGTATTGCCAAAATGGTGAGGTCTTTTAGGTGTTTGCTGTCGGGCGAAGACAGAAGAGAAAAATTCGAAGTGAAAAATTGGAAATTATTGGGACTTTAGCTTTTTGACGATGGTTGTGAGGATGGCAATGAGTTGGTTGGCTTCGTCGAGCAGGGGAGCCAGTTGTGATTCCGGGAGAAAGTTGGTGGCCACGAGAAAGCGTAGCCAGTAGTAGGTTGCTCGTGCTTCTGTCAATGCGATGGAGACTTTGGAGAGGTAATCAGCCCGGCTTTGACCGCCCTTGGATTCTTCAAGATTTGCGCCTATCGAGGTTCCCGACCGAAGCAACTGATTCGCCAAAGTGAGTGAGGCTCCCGGTGTGGTATCGAGCTTTTGACACAATTTCAACACACGCACCGCGAAAGCGAAGGCTCTTTCTGAAATCTCTTGTGGCTCATTCATGAAACTCCCACTTCCACCTTCACCCTTCTCACTTTCTTATTGCCCACAGCCATGTAGATCCCTAGCTAACGCCATTCGTTAACGCCATTCAGGACCGACCCCTGCGGAGCTCTGAGATTCGATGCCGTCTCGAATAATACAGCGTGAAGAAAAACCGGACTGCAATTCCACCATGGCTCGCCATTCCTCCTTCACAAAGTTTGAAAAACAGCAGCGGATTACCATCGAGTTCCCCCGGCGTGTAAAAAAGTAAATAGCCAATC
>JBGTCP010000227.1:0-2122 GCA_041748815.1 Chthoniobacterales bacterium | reverse complement strand
GCCTCCGCCTGGCGCTTTACCACGATCTCTGCCTTCATCCTGACAGTGGCCGGCCTCCTGGGAACGGCAGTGGTTTTCATTTTTTCGCGGGACTACATGAAAGGGCGTTTTCAGGCTACTTTTGAGCTGACAAATATGCGGTTTGAAATGTGGGAGGCCGCGCTTGTTCAGTGGCACATGATGCCCTGGATCGGCACGGGGGCACACACCTTTTTGATCTATGGACGCATGTTCCGCCCGTTTGGTGGCCATCAGCATGATCCGATCCTTGCGCACAACGACTATGTGCAAATGCTCGCGGAATACGGATTGATCGGGTTTGTGCTGCTTGTGGTTTTTGTGGTGCTCCACATCGGCTCGGGATGGGATACGGTTAAAGAGATCTCCCGGACCCGGCTGAAAAATGCGCTGGAGCGCCGGAGCACCTCGATGGCATTGTGTGTTGCCGGTCTGTGTGCGATCTCGGTGATTCTCGCGCATTCCGTGGTGGATTTTAACATGCACATTCCCGGCACAGCTCTCATCATGGCCGCCTTGCTTGGCATGCTTGCCACACCCATGAAGAGCGAAGCGCCCGGTAAACCGGGGTTTCTGGCCAGAGCAGGCTGGGCGGTGCCACCGGTGGCTGCCGCGATTCTGCTCTTCTACGATGCAACTCCCCGTTTTCAGAGCGAATGGCACGCCGAAAAAGCAAGGGTTGCACTTCGTGAGGGTGATTTTAGCGCAGCTAAAAAGCACGCCCGTAGAGGATTGGAAACTCGTCAGGACAACCCTGAACTCCATTTTCACATCGCCGAGGCATATCTTTTTGGCGGCGCCCGGATCCCGATTCCTGTCGTGCAGAGGGGATACTACCTGAAAGCCATTGAGCAATTTGAGCTTGGGATGGAACTGAACGAGTGGGACTCAAACCGCTGGCTGAACATGGGACAGGCATTTGATGGATTGGGCCGGTTTGAGGAGGCTGCCGAAGCCTACGATCGCGCCATCGAGCTCGACCCGTATCGAACGCAGGTGCATTCCATCGTGGCTATGCACTATGAACACCAGCAGGAATGGGAGAAGGCGCTTGCTTCGTATGAGCGTTCCCGCGCCGTCGGGCGGGGTGCCAGCGCCGGTGGAGAGCGCATTCGCATCGTCCGTCAGATATTGCGTGAGCAGAAAAAGGCGGAGAAGTAGGAGAGTTAGCAGTTAGCAGTTAGCAGTGGCCGAGGTCCGGCGGAGATGGGAGATGGAAGATGAGAAAGAGTTTAACCACGGAGTACACGGATTTCTGGGCAGAGGACAGAGGACAGAGGACAGAGGACAGAGGACAGAGGACAGATCAGTCCGCCGAACGTACTGCTGGCATTCCTGCCTGCAAAGATATGTTGGGCAGCTGACGGCCTTCTTCAACGCACCATGGCTGCCACGATTTCACTACCGGCAGTTGAAGCGGTCGCTCCGTGGATCTTTATTCAGTTGAGATTTTCCCTTCTGCGAATTATTGTCGCTGAATGATTACTCTCGATCACAGTCCGGTATCATCTGACCCTCGCGTCGTCAGTGGGCCGCTTGTCTTTCGGAACACCAGAGTAATGGCGCAAACCCTGCTTGAATACATCGATGCGGGAGATCCATTGGATTTGTTTCTGAAGCATTTCCCGTCCGTTGCCCGTGAAGACGCCCAGGAATTCTTAAGCCTCGTCCGTGAAAAGAGTCATTCTTGACGAGAATCTGCCTGTCGATTTGCGGCTGCTTTTGGCAGAATTTTCGGTGGTCACTGTGTTGTATCAAGGCTGGACGGGCGTCCAAAACGGGGAACTGATTGGCCTCATAGAAGGTAAGTTTGAAGTCTTCATCACCGGAGACAAGAAGCTCAGATACCAGCAAAACCTTGCTCATCGCAGTATCGCCATTATTAAGGTGCCGAGTACCCGCCTTGCCGAACTCGAGGAATATCTTGATGATATCCGGGCTGCGATCAGCTCCTCCCAACCCGGGAGTTACACTCGGCTGGAAAAGCACTTGAGTAGGTAGCGACGCCAGGCCCTTGGCGTCAGGAGGTAGCGGCGGAATTTAACCACGAAGGGAACGAAGGGGAGGAGAGTTATTGGTTATCGGTGGGCGAGGGTCAAAACCC
>JBGTCP010000226.1:0-3643 GCA_041748815.1 Chthoniobacterales bacterium | reverse complement strand
CTCCACTCATAGGTGTCGCGTTGTAGCGTGCCGACAGATCGTCGGGTGATACCGAGATTCATTTTGAGATCCTCGACCCCGGATTTTGCTGCCACATTCTCCTCGTCTTCATCACGTTGAAGCAGCGCTTCAATCTCTTCAGAATTCTTATCTCCGCAGAACAGCCGGAATTTCATCTCTGCTCCAAGGTATTCGGCGATACCCCATGATTGCACCGGTGGGGCCGTGGCCACAGAAACAACGATTCGCTTTCCTCCCCGGCCCATCGATGCCAGTTCAGCGGGGACATGAATCTTGAAAAGCGCGTTTGCGTCTGCTGCGAGTTCACCTTGCCAATACATGAGAACCGAATGGTTCTGGCATTCAGTAGCAGCAAATCCGTCTGGCAGTCCGTAGCCGAGAAGTGCCAGGTTTTGGTCGGGGCTGAGCATTTCAGAGCCGTCTGGGCGTTTGGCTGATGCGGCGAGAATGGCCCGGAGGAGAGGTGCGCTTGGTTCTACGCCGAGTTCGCGAAGGCTTTTTGCGATAATCGCCAAGTGGTGGGCTACGCGCGGTGCAGCAAAGCTGGTGCCATTGCTGTTTTGAAGAGCGGGCGTGAGTCTTCCACTCGCCATTATGATATTTGTTCCGGCATTGGATACGACCGTTTTTAAAGCAGGATCGCGCACGAGGTTTCCGCCCCGCTCGACAAAATCTGGTTTGATGGACTCTCCAAATCCTGGCCCGGACCTGCTGAAGGGTGAAGGTTGCTGTGGCAATGCGATAGGCACTTGCGGAGCAAAAGCTACTTTCGCGGAACTGGCGATGGAGCCGGTTGCGACTGCCAGGGATGCCGGGCCCGGATCGAGGACTTTTGCCAGGGAATGGAGCAGATGTTCGGGATGTTTTGTTCCTTCTAGGAGTTCGGCGACCTCATGTGGTGAGACGTTGCCGGTAATAGTCACGAAAACCACATCGTATTCGCGGCATAGATTATCGATAGTCCGCGCGACCCACGCATTGCATGCGACCTGGCGACGGGTCGCCCTGCTCCAGATGTGCCCGAGAATTTGGAATGCCAATACAAAAACTTGCACGCCTTGGGGCCGGTAGTGCTCCACAATTTCGCGAAGGATTATCGAGAGAAGTCGCGCTTGTTGTTGCCGGTCTGCATCCTGGTCTTGTACCTGCACCACGTCTAGCTGCCCATCATCCGTCATGATACGGGCGCTGGCTATGAATGCGGCGGCGTGGTTGCTTCCGCCCTTCTGGTATTCGAGTTGGTAATAGGCGGCGAGTGACGCTACGCCGGATCCATGGCCGTTTTCATCCGCTATCGGTGAACAGCCATGGATAAACGAGCGGGAAAGATCGCGGCGGACCACATTTTCCAGAAACGGATTGAGTGCAGCGATGCCGGTATCGATCACGCAGATGGTCTCGGCGTCAGGCGGTGGCCCTTCGATCGTCACGTCGCCCACGTTGAATGCCTGGACGACCTGCGAGAACGTCTCGAACTTTGGGCGGGTGTCGAAGAACACGATTTTGCGCCACCACTTTGGGTCTTCGGCAAATTCCTGAAACTTGGCTCCGCTACTTCTCAGCACGATGTGAGCGCTGCGGGCGGATACATCAGTCTCGAAGACGTTGCCGTGGATGCCGCGAGCGAGTGTGGCATGGATTTCCATCAGAATATCCCCAACCTCTTTTCGCTGCGTCGCTGGATGCGGTGCGAAACTGGCAATTTCGACTTCGTAGATGAGCCAATCAGCCGCGCACCATTGTTCATAGACCTCAAGCACTTCTTCGGCGAGTCGGTCCTTGGGATTGCCCAACTCGATCGATCTCAATGCGGTGGCAAGTTCAGTTCCTTTTGGGCGGGCGGGTTCGTCGCCTTCGCCGAATTTCTGGATTCGCTCATCAAATTTCTCGAGTCCGTCTTCGCGCGTGACGACGAGACTTTCGTCAAATCCTGATGCAGACATGAATGTAAGGCCCGTGCCTGCGAGATCGTCCTTGCTGAGTGGGCGATCATGTCTCAGTTTGAGAAAAATCGCCCTGCGCGCCTCAGGCGATAATGATCGGACAGCTTGGTCTATCTGGCGTCGTTGCTCATGAATCCTAAGGCTTATTTCTCGTCGTTCCGCTGCGGGAATCGGGGGAGGCGCTTCACTCCATCCCCTTCGCTCCCGCCGTCGAGGACGAATCGAAGGCTGCGATAGAGCGATTGGGGGAAGATCTGGATTCATTTTTTCTTTTTCTGTGCACCCACCGCAGAGGCCACTTTAAGTCGCCAATCACGGGACTCCCCTATGATACTCGCCCATGTTACCGTTTTCGCACCGGAGAGCACTTTCGTCTTTGCTGTCTCATTCACCGCACGCTCGATGTCTGCGAAGGAACAACCAGCCAATTGTTTTGCTGCCATATTGATGCTTCCGGTGAGTTTCAGCCCATTGGTCAAATGCCGCAGCAGAGCCAGCCTTTCGGCGTTTGTTGGCAGGGAGAAGGCCACCACATCATCGAACCGCCGCCACACTGCCGGATCAAAAAGGTGCGAGTGGTTGCTCGCGAGGATGACAATGCTGCGCTTGGAAGCAAACGAGTCGAGGCCTTGTAGAAGAGCATTTACAACACGGCGGAGTTCACCCACGTCGTTGTTATCGTCGCGTGCTTTTGCGATGGCATCGGCTTCGTCGATGAGCACCACCATGGGAGTCTGAGCTGCCAGCGATAGCACGCGTTGGAGGTTTGATCCCGTCTCTCCGACGAAGCTCGTGATGAGTGCACCCAGGCGCACGATCCCGAATGGCAACGATAGTTCATTCGCGAGCCAGCCAGCGGTCGCGGTTTTTCCGCAGCCAGGGGGCCCCCAGAAGAGCAACCGGGCTTTGGGCCGCAATCCCGCCTCCGCAAGCTTTTCGCACGCTTGATTCTCCAGCACGATCCGTTGAAGCGCCCGCTCGGTTTCCTTTCGGAAAAACAGCATTTGGCGTTGCGGAGATTCGACGAAGGATACCAGTCCATTTGATTGTTTCGCGAGGGGTGTCAGCGCCCCCACTGTCGAAGTGCCATGGCCATTAGTTACGCCGTTTGCCTTGCCTAGCGCTTCGCGGAGGGATCTTGCTTCGCCCGGACGGTTTTCAACACCCAGTTCCCGGATGATCGCATCTGCCGTGCGCCGAAATCCCGCTTCATCATGCCCGTTGTGGGTGATAAAGAGGGTCCGGAGATTTTCGACTAATGCAGGTAGTGGCATCAAAATGATCGTAGCTTCCCACACAGATTTCCACAAGCGCGATTAGGTAGAGAAACAGATCTAGACGACCATGATCGGAAGGGTATTTCATTCTTTGTTTCCTCTTTCTGCTTGCGTAAACGTTATGGGTCGATGGGGGTCATGCTATTTTACGATTACGGAAATGCATCGCAAAAAAGCATGACCGACCCCCGAGCCCATTCTGAAGAGGGCCAGGAAGCAACTGCTGAAACGGCCGACTCTGAGAGCCCAAAATGCTAGACTTTAGAAACCGCAAGATTTCTTGACTGACCCCAAAGCAGTCCATTTGATTGTTTCGCGAGGGGTGTCAGCGCCCCCACTGTCGAAGTGCCATGGCCATTAGTTACGCCGTTTGCCTTGCCTAGCGCTTCGCGGAGGGATCTT
>JBGTCP010000225.1:0-8025 GCA_041748815.1 Chthoniobacterales bacterium | reverse complement strand
ATACGAGCGTGAGGCTCCAAACCTCGTGACCAGCCGTGGCGATCGTTATCAGGCTGCTTACCTGGGTTTGAACTACCGTATCTGCGGTGACAATCTCAAGCTCATGACCGGCGTGGAATACACCGACTTTGATCAAGAGAGCAGCAGCGACTATGACGCGTGGACCGCCTTCGCTGGTGTCCGTGTGAGCTTCTAAACTTAACTCTGCGCCTGACGGGCTAAGCCACACATCGCAGCTGGGCTAATTTACTTTTCAATCACCGGCACAGCGCTACCCTCCGTGAATGCGTGAGTTGATCTGCATATTGCTGATAATGTTGAGTGTCGCGGGAGGGCTGAACGCGGAGGTCCCCTCTGGGATGGAGGAATTGGTCGCACCGGTGGCATTTTTTCCGGATGACCTGCTCGCTCAAGTGCTCACGGCTTCCACCTATCCCGCAGAGGTGATTGCTGCAAGTCGCCGGATGAGTTCGTCTGAAGCCGATAGTTTTGCCATTGAGAAGCAAAGGTGGTCGCCAGAGGTCAAAGTGCTCGCGAGCGCACCGAGGCTACTGGATTGGATGGAGGCGCACTCGCCCTGGATGGTTCAGCTGGGAAACGCTTTTCTTAAAAATCCCACAGCAGTCTTACAAGCGGTGCAAGTGCTTCGCTCGCAATCTTTGAATGCCGGGACTCTCGTCACCACCGCAGACTTCCTCGTGGAGGTGGAGGGCAGCTTTTTGCTGATCCGCCCTGCGGTCCAGGGAGTGGTGCAGGTGCCATCGCCTGACTTTCGCGATTGGTCCGATGACTCTGGAGGAACTAAACTGGGAGAAATTCCGCGCAACCTCGCATTTTTAACAATTGACTGGGCAGAGGAAGGGATCCGGGTGAGTAAGCCTGAGGATGCCCATCCATGGATTGCGACGCATCCCATGTGGGCCAACGAAAAGCCGCAAGGCTGGCAACATTCGGTCCCTCACCGGTTGGGGGTGTTGTATCCGCAGCCAACGGATTCTTTGGATGATCGGGATTTGAGTTTCGAGGTGTATTGGGAACCGGGGTATGGACGGTGGACGGGCAATTTCCCGGCCACTTTGAAGATGCCGCTGATGCGGAGTCGTATCGAAGAGCCCGCCCCTGCTATCCTGGAAGTGGACGATTTATTGCCGGAAGTTTTGCCGCCGCGGCCCATGCCATCGGTAAATCGTGCGGTGCGCCGGCCCGAGTTCCCGCCTGAGTATGTGAGGTTGGTGACTCCGGTTTCCGCGCATGAAACCCAACTGGCTGCCCCGCTTAAAGCGCTCACTCCACGCGGCAATCTGAGTTTTTGCTCGGTTGCATCCATGCTCGGGCGCAGATTACTCTCGGTAGATTGAATCCATGAAGAAATTGTCCTCCCCGTTGTCGCTGTATTCCATTTGTGTGGTTTTGACGTTGATGGCTGCATGCAGTCCGGCTCCGGTCCCTGCACCTGAGCCCGTTGAAGAACCTGCGCCTGTGCCGCAATACGACAGCATCATTTTTGAAACGCCGGATGATGCGGTTGCCGCATTGGTGGCTGCTTTGCAGGATGCGGATGATGAACTACTGGGGGAAATCCTCGGTGTGCAGCCGGAGAAAATTCTGACTGGCGATACTGAGTCGGATGCTGCGGCACGAGAGGCTTTTTTAACGGCGCTCCGTGAGCGCGGGGAGTTTGAAACCACCGAGGAAGGCTGGGTGGTGCTGCTCTGTGGCGAGGACCAGTGGCCTTTTCCATTCCCGTTGTTTCAGGAACTGGAGGGCTGGAGATTTCTGGGGGAGACTGGATTGGAGGAAATTCATCTCCGCACATTGGGGGAGAATGAGCTGGCAGCGCACTCGACATTGCGTGGCATTGTAGCTGCGCAAAATGAGTTTGCTCTCAAGCACGACGACGGGTTGTTTGCTGAGCGCATCACCAGCAGTCCGGATGTTCGCGACGGATTGTATTGGGAGTCCGAAGATGAGCGCAGCCCTGTCGGCCCCGGCATCAGTGCTGCGGAGCATTCCGGGGAAGCAGAGCCTTATCAAGGTTTTCTCTACCGGATGATCACCACTGCTGCCCGGGATGATTTTTACGTTCTCGCATGGCCTGCGGAATATGCGCGCACTGGTGTGATGACATTCCTCATTGATCGCAACGGTATTTTATACGAGCGCGATTTCGGGGTTAAGACCAGCGAATTGGCACCTGCGGAGGTCGTTCCGCCAATCAATCCAGAGTGGCAGGTGGTTGAGATCTTGAATGCGGCGCGGGAAGAGTAGCTGTAAGTTATGATGGGCCAACAGGCAGTGTGAGCGAAAATTGCGCACCGGGGTTGGCCGGTTCGAATCGCAGATTGCCACCAAGGGCTTTGGCGAGGCGGCGGGAGAGGGCGAGACCGAGTCCAACTCCAGGTTGGCTGTGAGCAGCTTCCATGGCGCTCTTGTGGAACGGACGAAAAAGTTTGCGCTGTTCTTTGCGGGAAACACCGGGCCCGAAATCACGAAACTGAAAGATCACTTCACGCGAGGTTGCATCAACGCTGAGATCAAGCCGGGCCGGATTGGAAACCGCGCCAGCATATTTGCAGGCATTGTCGGTGAGGTTGAAAAGGATTTGCTCCACAGCGGTGGCATCTGTTTCCAAAACGCGATCTCCGGTTTGCGGATCGCATTGGCATTCAAGCGTCAGCTGGCATGCTGCGGCCCGCTCGGTGAGACGCGGCACGATACGATCAAGGAGTTCATTGACGGAAAGTGACTCCACCTTTGCCTGCGCGCTTCCGCGTTCAATGCGGCTGTAGGCAAGGACGTTCTCCACGAGGTGACAGAGGCGTCCGGCCTCGGTTTGCAACGTGCGCAGGTATTGCTGGCGGCGGTCTTCTTCGGGCACCATTTTTTCTGCCAGCATTTCGGCGTAAAGCCGGAATGTGGTGAGTGGCGTGCGGAGTTCGTGAGTGACCGAGGATACAAATGCAGCGCGGCGCTCACCCAATTGCAACACGCCTGCGAGCAGGATTCCGGCGACCAGCAGCATGAGCGAACAAGCGCCCCATGCAAGGAGCAGAAAGCCTTTGACGGGCTTCGGAAGTCGCGTGGCATCGAGCATCGGCGGCTCGCCGGGTTGCAACATGTAGGGCAGCGTGATCAATCCGAGCGGACCTGCCTCGCCGGGGTCCGAGGGCGATAATTCCGCCTCTGGCAAAATGTCCCGTACTGCGCTGAGCAGTGAGTTGCTCAACTGATCCGCGTTGAGCCAGATGCCTTGCAGCCATGAGTCGCCATTTTGCGCGACGGTTCGGCAAAGCAGGAGTTCCCCATCCATCCAGATTGCTTCAAAGGGAGAAAATTCTGCGATTGCATCGTTTGCGAAAATGACTGCATCGGCATCCGAGCCAGCACGGAATCTTTGAGGCACCTCAGAGGCTCCTTCGGCGGCTCTCGTTGCGACTGTCGCGGCCTGTGCAGTGATGGCCCTGGTGTTTTGAGCAAACTCGCCCCGGCGGCTTGCAAGCTCAACCACATTGGCGCGTTGAGCGAGATCCCGGTTAAGCGCGATCACCGTCTCTTCCTTTTGAAGGGCTTGCGGCACTCCCTTTCGTAGCTGGTCGACGTTTGCGTCCATTGCCGGCGCAGGCTCGGTGGGCTGCTCAGCTGTTTCCGGCTCCGGCGCTTGAAGAAAGCGTGTCAAAAGTTGGTCCGAGGAAATGCGGGTCCTGAGTTCTTGAAGCTTGCCGGATGCAGGATGCGATTCATCCGGCACTTGCGGTGACGACCAGCGGTTCCCGGACCGTACTTCAAAATAAAGCAGTGCATAATCCGGCGACTGTGTGAGCAACGGGGTGCCACTGCTGTTTGCCGAAAACTGTTTGGGCGGGCGGTTGTTTTCGACCGCGAGCAGCGAACTTGCGGAGGTGTCCATCCGCCACAACGCAAATCGCGTGCGGTTGGCAAGATCGGCTTCCGCAGTGGCTTCGCGTCCGGCATTTTCCAGCGCGCGTGCATGCTGCGTGAGCAGACTAAGCGCGGTAATCACGGCGATGCCGCAGAGCAAAAAAAGCGTCCAGACTACAACAGGGCGGAGCATCAGGCGGATGAAACAGTGCGGGTTTGAGCGAGCATGTAACCCTGCCCGCGCACGGTGAGAAGATGTTCCGCGCCGATCTTTGCTCGAAGGTGTGCGATGTGCATATCGATGGTGCGGGTCTCCATGCCCTTCGGGTTAAGATCCCAGACCTGGCGCAGGATTTCATCACGCTGGATGGCGCGTGATGGGTTGGCTGCGAGGTAGCGCAGCAGCTCGGCTTCTTTGGTGGAGAGTTCCTCGCGACGTCCATCTTTAAAATGGATTTCGCGCCTTTCGAAATCCACAACGCCATCATCAAAACTCCATGCGCTCACGACTGGCGGACGCTCCGAGGTGCGGCGGAGGACCGCATCCACTCGGGCCAGCATTTCACGAACGCTGAACGGCTTTACTACGTAATCATCGGCTCCGAGACTCAGCCCGCGCACACGGTCGGCCTCCTCACCGCGCGCGGACAGGATGATCACTGCCTGGCCCGAGCGTTTGGCCCGCAGCGCTTTGAGAATGTCCAGGCCGGAGTGATGCGGGAGGATCAGATCTAGGAGGAGCAGGCAGTAATTGGCTTCCAGGGCCAGCCGCATGCCCTCCTTGCCATCGGCGGCGACGAGGGTTTCGTAGCCCGTGAAGCGCAGGGCATCCGTAATCCCCTGGCGGATGGCGCTGTCGTCTTCGATGACAAGGATGGTGGGCATGACTGATTGAATCTTTGCACTTAATTGGAATGAAAAACGATGCCTTTTTTCTCAGCCTGCTCGCGCACTGCGGTGATCATTGCTGAGTCAAGGGTGTCGGATTCTCCAGCGAGTTTCTGGCGCTCCTGAGCAACGAATGTCTCGCGGTCTTTGTTGAGAGCGAGGATCTTTTCTTGGATCTCGGTGCGCTCTTTGGATTTTTGTGCGATGACTTCTGCGAGTTCCTCAGCGGGGACTTCCTGGAGTTCGGTCGGGAGTTCCTCTTTATTGACGTCCTCCAATCTGACTGTGTTATCGCGCACTGCATCGACGAGGTCCCAGCCGGTGTTGCGATAATTAGCGCTGGCCTTGGTGGCGATGCGCTGACTTGCCACTGCAGGAGCGGCTGCACGTGCGAGTGAATCCTGCTCTACTTGTCTGTTTTGCATGGAGGCACCTTCTTTGCCGTAGGCGATGTAAGTTTTGTTGAGTGCCTCGTTGAGTTGTGCGATCTCGGCATCCTGCGGGGCGTCAAACGCGATGACGGCCTGGTTGTGGTCTATGATAAGGAACCGTCCATCAGCAAGCAAAGCACCCGTTTTCCAGCCTGAATTTGCGCCTTCTGACTCGGTGCCGCAGTGGATGGTATTCACGATGATGGATTTTCCAATGGCATCTTTGCACGATTGATCAGCGGAGACTGGGCCTTGCGTGAAGGGCTCATTTCCGGCAATGAAAATGGCCTTGTAAGTGTCGGGTGATGGATCCCACTCAAGGTCGGCAGTGGCCCGTTGGATGACTGCGCCACAGTATTCATCGCCGCCGTTGGTCTTCAATGCGAAAAGACTTTCGCTCACGGCGTCGAGGTCGCGTGTGAGCGGCTGGAGTTGCCGGATGTAGTGGGTTTCTGCATCCAGTCCGGCGTTACCATATTCGTAAAGCGCGACCTCGACGACTGGAGTTTGGCCGCTTTGCTTTGCATTGATGAATGTGTTAACGACCTGCCAGATTTGTGTGCGGGCCTGATCGATGAGGCCATCCATGCTGCCGCTGGTGTCAAGAAGTAGCGCCAGTTGCACGCGCGGGCCGGATTCTTCGGACTCGGTGGTGCGCGCTTGCGACAGCGGAAGCGAGATGGCGAAGGCGGCGACGAATGTGGATATGAGTTGGGATGTTTTCATGGGTTTTGGATTGGTTTTGGGTTTGTGCGATTCAGAGTGAGCGACGGATGCGATAAAGCTGTCCGGCATCTTCGATAAGAATTTCGCCGGGGAGACCGAGGATGCTTTGGCGGTTGGCAATAACGAGGCGGTCAACCAGCGCATCGAAGTCAGGTGTGCCAATGACCACGTCCTGCGCCTGGTCTCCTTCGGTGCTGGCAGTGTCCTGCCATGTGCCATTGCGGAAGACGAAGGATTTGTCGGCAATTTGTTGGACGCGGGTTTCGGCGACCATGTTGAGGTCGCCATCCAGGCGTTGGTTGTTTTTCATCACGACGGCAGAGTCGAGTTGATGGGTAAGGTTGAGTTCCTGATTCACGGCATCGGCACCGACGCGTGAACGCATGGCGCGTTCCTCCAGTCTGCGACTGGCTTCGCGGGTATTGGAGGGTGCAGCGGCACTGAGCGCTGCACCTTCGACTGCGAGGAATGCGGTGTACTCAGTGAGGATGCCGTGAGCCAGCGAGAGGCGCACAATTTCCTCGACGAGTTCCTTGGTGCGCGGGTCTGAGGGCAGATCGCCCGATTCCGCTCCAAGATCGCGGAGGGCGCTGGTGAGCACTGCAATTTTGCGGCTTGCCCATAGGCGGGGGACGAAGGCATTTGCGAGATCGGCCTTTGCCTGGTCGATTCGTGCATTGAGTGTCCATGCTTCCTGGCTGCCGTGTGCCTGGCGGGCCGTGAACTGGAAGGAAATGGGTGTTTGCCCGCGATAGCGCCCCAGCACGAGGATCTGATCGCCCGCAAATAAGTCCGGGAGTTCACGCGGCAGGATATCGTCGAGTAGGCCCGGAGTTGTGAAAGTGAGTTCCGGATTAAGCGCCAAAACGCCTTGGAGGCGGCGTGCGAGGCTTGCCACAGGCACTTCGACATTGTCGCCGGGCAGGACAAAACTCTCACGCCCTCCGTGGTCCGCAGACAGTCGGGTAAGCAGCGGGGCGTTGAGATCGAGACCAACTCCGAACGCAAAGATGCGGTGTTGAGCGGAGTTGGATTTTGCGAGCGATTCGAGGATGGCTTTCTCGCCGGTCTCTCCGATGGTTGGGATTCCGTCGGTGAGGAACAGGATGGCTGGGAAGCGACCGGGCTCGGGCTTTGATTTCATCGCTTCGAGCAGAGCGTCGTGGATATTGGTGCCCCCGCTCACACGGGTGGATTGCACAAAGTCGCGGGCAGCACGGAGGTTTTCATTCGTCGCTGGAGCGGAGGCCGGGAACAGGCTGCGGACGCTTTCGTTGTAAGTGATAAAATTGAAGGTGTCCTCCGGGTTGAGAGTTTCAAGGACCTGCATGGCGGCTTCGCGGGTTTGTTCGATTTTTTCACCTGCCATGCTGCCGGAGCGGTCAAAGACAAACGTAATGTCGCGGGGTTGCGGATCGGATGGCAGCGCGGACGGAGCCTGGATGACCATGAGGAAATATCCGTCCTCAGTGCGGGTTTCGGGGTAAGTGAAAATGGTCGCGTTGAGCGGTTGTGCGTCCGTTTCTTTCAGCAGGGCGCTGATGCGGATCGCGCCCGGCTGCAACTTGCCGGCGGATTGGACTGAAACGCTGCCATCTGCGGAAGTTTGGCTTTCGAGTTGATGCGATGGGCAAAAGACTCCGTCGAGACCTTCCTCGGATTTCCATGTGAGGGAAAAATCCCATGGGGTTTCGTATTCGAGCGCCTCGGAGCGCGGTAGGACGAAATCGATGCGGTTGCCATCGCGAGGCAAAAATTGCTCGTAGCTCATTTTGACGGTGGCATTTCCATTTGCAGGAACCGGGAAGACGCTGGTGCGCAGAAGTCCGTCGCCGGCGAATTCCAACAGGCCCGGATCTTCCACGCGTCGCACGATGGAGTCGTAGATCCGCCGGGCTTCCTCACGTGGCAGCAGTTCGCCATTGAGTTTCCCTTCGACTCCATCGAGGTCAAAGGATTTGAGGGCGGAGCCGCGTGGAACGGGAATGAGAATCTCGGCTTCCTGCTGTTGCCGGTTCGGATTGAAGATCACGATTTCGAGAGTGGTCAGAGCGCGCTGGCCGTCGATCACCGCATCCACGGAGACGCTCTCAACGCGGAT
>JBGTCP010000224.1:0-8614 GCA_041748815.1 Chthoniobacterales bacterium | reverse complement strand
GGCGATGTGATTGCCTCGCAATTTGTGGACGACTCAGGGGTGGTGACGCTGACTGCGACGCTGTTGATTGTGGCGGGCATTTTTCAAATCTTTGACGGGCTGCAAGTGGTGGCATCGGGGTCGTTGCGCGGGCTCTCGGATGTGAATGTGCCGATGGCTCTCATTGCCGGATGTTACTGGGGCATCGGCCTTCCGCTGGCGTGGTTTCTTGCTTTTCCCGGGGCCTTCGGGGTGACCGGGATTTGGATGGGGCTGGCATTTGCATTGGCGCTGGCGTCACTGGCATTGAATGCCCGTTTTCTCGCAAAATCAGCCTTGCCGCCGTCGCGCGGTTGACAAGCATCTCAGCTGCATGGATGAAGTGTCTCATGCAAAATTCATCTTCCAGCGCTCTCTTCCAGAGAGCGAGTCGTGTCATTCCGGGAGGAGTCAATTCGCCCGTGCGCGCATTTCGCAACGTCGGGCGCGAGCCGTTTTTTGTGCGCCGCGCAAAAGGATGCCGCATTTGGGACACTGACGGAAATGAACTCATCGATTTTGTCGGCACATGGGGCCCGGCTATCTGCGGCCATGCGCCTCACTGTGTCGTCGAGGCCGTACGCGAAGCGGCGGGCCACGGCACGAGCTTTGGAATTCCGAATCCCTACGAAGTTGAAATGGCAGAGGCCGTCGTTCGGATGGTCCCTTCGGTGGAAAAAGTGCGCATGGTCAACAGTGGCACTGAGGCCACGATGTCCTGCATTCGACTTGCACGCGGATTTACCGGGCGCGATCTCATTGTGAAATTTGAAGGCTGCTACCATGGCCATGTGGATTCGCTGCTCGTCAAAGCCGGAAGCGGCGCACTGACACACGGGCAGCCGGACAGCGCGGGAATCCCTGCCGCGCTCGCCGCGCTCACCCTGACTTTGCCATTCAACGACGCGGAGGGCATTGAGCGGATTTTTCGCGAGCACGGGGACCGTATTGCTGCAGTGATCGTGGAGCCGCTCCCTGCCAATGCGGGACTCATTCCGCCGCTGCCGGGTTTCCTGCGACTGCTCCGCGATCTTACTTCGAAACATGACTCATTGCTCATTTTTGATGAGGTAATGACGGGCTTCCGGTTGGCTGCCGGAGGGTATCAGGAATTGATCGGCATCACGCCCGATCTTTGCGCCATGGGCAAAGTAATTGGCGGCGGATTGCCAGTGGGCGCGTTCGGTGGACGGGCGGATATCATGGATTTTCTCTCGCCGTATGGACCGGTGTATCAGGCCGGAACACTTTCTGGAAATCCGCTCGCGCTCGCTGCAGGCCTTGCACAATTGCGCGAACTGGAGACGCAGAATGGCTGGGCGCATCTCGAAAAGATCGGGCAGACGTTTGAAGAGATTGTGCGCGACGGGCTCAACACGCTTGACTGGCCGCTTACATTTTACCGCTACGGCTCGATGTTCTGTCTGTTTTTCACGACTGATCCTGTGACGGATCTCGAGAGCGCAAAACGTTCAGACACTGTGGCATTCTCACGGTTTTTCAATGAATGCCTGGACCATGGTGTGTATTTCGCACCTTCGCAATTTGAAGCAGGCTTTTTGTCGTTGGCACACGACGTGGCCAGCATGGTTCAGGTCGGCGAGGTTGCTGTTGCGGCGCTTCGCAAAGCACGTGAGGTCGCTAAGACTTCCAGCCAAAGTAGCCACGGCTCTTGATCAGATCAGCAACCTGCGGCGTCACAAGTGCCTCCCATGAGGCATCGCCCGCATGGATCTTCTCCAGCACATTACGCGAACTGGAGTCGATCGGGTATGGGTGTTCGCTGGGGAGGCCGCAGATGTTTTCATTCAAGCGCAGGTGCTCCAGCAGATGGATCAGATGCGGTGCGACCTCGAGATTATCCGCAGTGAGCACGGTTTTCCCGTCCGCGCTGAGCGACGGATAAACAAACAACCGCACATCGTGTTTGAACAGTCTGCCAGCGGACTCCAAAATGCCTCCGTCCAGATCCTGGTAATATTTTTCCTCAAAAATCTCCTGCAGCAGTGCGACGCCCAGCACTACGCCGATTGGCTCCCGCGTGCAGAGTCGCAAGTATGCCGTAAGCCGGTAAAATTCGCCATAGTTAGAAATCACCACCGTCTTGCCCAGAGCCGCGAGGATCTCGATGCGCGCAAGAAAGTCTTTCGTATCCAGATCTCCCGAGCTGAGCAGATTCCTGAGTGTGATCTCCATGACTTCCACGACTTCACCGGCAGGTTTTGATAAAGTATCGGAGAATGTCGCGCGGGCGGTCTCGAGCATTTCCAGGTTCACCCGTGTCACTGGCCGGAAGTTGCCGCGTTCGATGAGCAGTGGATGTTTGTAAAAAAGATCCGCCGCTTGCAGCACATGGCCGTTGGGTGCGATGACAATACTGCGTGTGTAGCCCTTGCGCACCAGGTCCACGTTGATCAAGCGGTTATCATATTTTTCAAAATCTCCTCCGGAGAAAAGGACCAGATCCGCTTCGATTCGGTCCGGTGAGAGGTCATCAAAGAGCGCGTCGAGAAAGCGGGCGGGTTCGTCTGAGAAATGGAATGCTGCATGAATCAAGTTCACCCCGATAAGGCCCAGCACCTCTTGTTGCTGGAGATTTTCGGGGTCAAACATGCGCACATGCACGATGACCTCGTGCTGAGGTCCCATAGCTTCGCGTTGAAAACGGATGCCCAGCCAGCCGTGGCATTCATGGGTGCCACGGTAAGAACGCGCCGCCACAGTATTGGCAAACGCAAAAAATCGCGTTCGTTCGCCGCGTGTGGCTGAGAGTCGCTCAGTGAGCAGTTCGAATTCATGATCCAGCATCGTTCGCAAACGAACGCGGCTGACATAGCGATCTGCGGGTCCGTAAATCGAGTCGCTGAAAGTCATGTCGTAGGCGGACATACTTTTTGCGATGGTCCCCGCCGCACCTCCCACGCGGAAAAACGTACGTGCCGTCTCCTGGCCTGCTCCAATTTCCGCGAGCGTCCCGTAAATGGACGAGTCCATGTTGATAGAAAGGGCTTTCTGGCTGGTGTGTGGCGACTGGCGTTCCATGGCAGCCATGAGAATGTTTCCTTCGCCCGACTTCAAGAACCCTTCTGTGACAATTTTTCCTTAATTTCTTCAAGTCAAAGTATTTGGTCGATTTTGCGCGGAACTCTCAGCATGATTACCCCATGAACTTCGCGAAATATTGGCACCGCGCAGAGAACCCCGCCATGTCATCCTGCGCCTACGGCTGGTCCGATGTTTCGATGCAAGAGGCCACTCAGCGGGCCAACGAGCGGCTTGCACGAGTGATTGCGGCGTTTACCAGCGGGAAGGAGTTGGAGCGTTACTCCTATGTCAGCGACGGACTCATCATGGAGCCTGTCATCGAAGAGCGGGCGCTTCCATCCGGCGGGCAGTATGCTATCACACGCAATGCCTATGGGGCTTTGGTGATGAATGTCGACTCCGTCCTGTTCATCGACATCGATGTGGCAAACCGTCCCGCCTCCGCACCCTCGGGTGGATTCCTTAAAAGTCTCTTCGGCAAAAAAGCAGACCCAATCATCCCACCAAACACCGAAATGGATCAACTCCGCTCCTGGCAGCAGGCGAACCCGTGTTACTCACTGGTCTGCTATCGTACGCATTCCGGACTGCGCGCTGTCATCACGGACCGGGTGTTTGAGCCGGCGGGCGAGGAGGCAAAGCAGATCCTGGATGTGCTTTGCAACGACCCGCTCTACCGCATTCTTTGCCGCAAGCAGCAATGCTTTCGAGCGAGGCTTACTCCGAAACCCTGGCGCATCGGCATGCGTTCGCCCTCAGTCCGGTATCCTTTTGCGAATCCAGGTTCGCGTGAAATCTTCAACTCCTGGGAGGGAAAATACCTGAATCGCTCTGCAAACTTCGGGATCTGCGAGAAACTCGAGACCCTGGGCACGGCCAGTCCGCACCCCGATGTCGCAGCAGTTCTACAGGCTCATGACGCCATGTGCTGCCGCGACTCTACGCTGCCGCTGGCGTGACCCCGGAGATTGCCGAAGCGGGCAACTGAACATGATTCACAATCGGCGTTGAAATTTGCCAGAATATATTCCATATTGCTCCGTCGAAGGGACGATTCGGGTGAGCCGGGCGGTCAACGACATCACAATCATAATGTCTAAAATCACATTTTCTCCACGCCGCATTACATTGTGCGCTGCGGCTCTACTATCAATTTTCACTCCCTCCCCCGCCGTCCACGCGCAATCCACTCCTCATCCGGAGATTGGACAAATCATGGTCTATGTGGGCAAATTACTGGAGTCCGGCCACATCAGCCGGAGTCCGCTGGATGAAGAGAAATCTAAACGGCTTCTCGATGCCTACCTGGAATCTCTCGATTTCAGCCGCATGTACTTCACGCAGCAGGAGGTGGATGCGTTCCACGAGCAATTTGGCTCTGATTTGCACAACTACATTCTGCTCGGCAACCCCAAGCCGGCATTCGATATTTTCGGCTTTTACCGCGAGCGCGTGAAAGAACGTGCCGCATTTGTCGAGAACCTGCTTGCAAGCGATCTGGACCTCACGACTGACCAGACGATGCACCTCAACCGCTCGAAGATGCCTTGGCCGGCCGATGCGGCAGAAGCGGATGAGCTCTGGACACGTCGGATCAAAGGGGAATATTTGCAGGCAAAGCTGAACGAATTTGCCACTCGTTCTCCAGAGGAAACCATTTTCCGCCGCTACTCGCAGATCACCAAAAATATCGAATCGCTGGATGATCGTGACATCGCATTCGGTCTCATGAGCGCGCTCTCGAAAGTGTACGATCCGCACTCGGAATATCTTAGCCCGAGTGATTTGGAGACCTTCGAGATCAACATGCGCCTGTCACTTGTGGGCATCGGTGCGGTGCTTCAAAGCGAGGACGGCTACGCGCGCATCAAGGAGCTTGTTCCCGGCGGTCCTGCAGAACTGAGCGGACGCATCAAAGTGAACGACCGCATTTCCGCAGTCGCCCAGGGCGAGGATGAATTTGTGGACGTCGTCGACATGAAACTCGACCGCGTGGTGAATCTGATTCGCGGCGAAAAAAATACTCTGGTGCGGCTTCAGGTTATCCCCTCAAATGCCGTTGATCCTTCCAAAGTCTCCGTGGTGGATATTATGCGGGATGAAGTAAAGCTTAAGAGTGCGGAAGCCAAAGCGGATATTATTGATCATGTGCTCCCTGATGGCCGGGTCGAGCGGCTTGGCTGGATCACATTGCCCTCGTTCTATGCTGATATGCAGCGTGGACGCAACCGTGAAGCGAAAAGCACTACCCGCGATGTGGCATTGCTGCTGGAGCGTTTGAAGAAAGAGCGCATTTCCGGACTCGTGGTGGACCTCCGCCGCAATGGTGGCGGCTCGCTGGAAGAGGCTGTGAACCTTACTGGCTTGTTCATTGGCAGTGGGCCGGTCGTGCAATCCAAAGACACCGATGGCAATATCATCGTCTCACGTGACCGGGATCCCCGCATCGCCTATGACGGACCCATGGTGGTCCTCACCAGCAAGCTGAGCGCATCGGCGAGCGAGATTTTTGCGGCTGCATTGCAGGATTACAACCGTGCAGTGGTGGTTGGCGATTCAAGCACATTTGGCAAAGGCACCGTGCAAAGCATGTTGGAACTCGGGCAGTTCATGCCGCCACTTGGCGGAGATCGCGCAAAAGCCGGCGCATTGAAGCTTACTATCCAGCAATTCTACCGGATCTCCGGAGGTTCGACTCAGCTGCGAGGCGTGGAGTCCGACATCGTCCTCCCAACGCTCACTGACCAGCCGGAGATTGGGGAAGTTGCACTTAAAGGCCCACTCCCTTATGACGAAGTGACTCGGCTCGACTACGATCTTTTTTCCGACCAGCCGCTTTTCATCGACGACCTTCGCAACCGTGCTGAGGCCCGCGTTGCGAACTCCAGGGAATTCGGCTACGTCACAGACGACCTTGTCAGGCTGAAAAACCGGATCGCCGAAAACACACTCAGCCTGAATCTGGAAAAGCGTGAAACCGAGTTGGAAGCCGAAAAAGCCCGGCGCGAGGCCCGGAAACAAGAACGTGAAACCGCAAAGCTGGAAACCACCGAGTCGACAGTTTACACAGTCACGCTCGACAATGTGGATCAGCAGGAGCTTCAGCTCGCATCCGTGGTGGAGCCCACTCCCACACCAGTGCCGTCCGACGACGAAAATCCCGAAGAGCCTGAGGAAGAAGGCTACGATGCGGAGCGTCAGGAAACGCTCAACATCCTCTCCGATCTCGTCGAGCTGAACCGCGCCCGCCGCACAGTGAGCGTCACCAACTGACCCCGGGTTTGTTCCGGGAATGCTATAACCACAGAACGCACAACCGGAGGCGAAGCCGGAGATGGACGGCCACTACACAGCTTCCATGCTTGCCGTCAAAGTGCACTGATTGGTCTGTAGTGTGGGTCCTTCCAGTGTAATGATCCCTCACGATGGACATCAACGACCTATTGCCACTCGGCTCAAACGTAGTTGTGACGTCCCAATCGCAGTCCAACCTCCCCGCACCTCGCCCAGATGCTCGGCTACCTGAATATCACCGGACTCAAAACCGCGCTGCTGTTGAATTTCAAGCACGCCAAGCTGGAGATCAAACGTGTCTCGAATTAAAAACCTATTCCGTGTACTCTGTGCTATCTGTGGTTAAATCTCCCCGACTGAATGACACCTGCATTTGAGACGCTTCCTAATGGGGTGCGGCTAGTGGCTGTGCCTATGCCTTCCATGCAAAGCGTGTGCGTCGGTGTCTGGGCCGGGGTGGGGGGGCGTCACGAATCCGCACGCACAAGCGGCATCTCTCATTTTCTTGAGCATCTTTTATTCAAAGGAACCCAGCGTCGGAATGCACGGCAGATTTCCGCGTCCGTGGAAGGGATCGGCGGCTGGCTCAATGCGTTTACCTGCGAGGATCACACTTGTTATTACGCAAAAGCGCAGAGTCGCCATTTTCCGCGCCTTCTCGATGTGCTCACGGATATGTACCGGCATTCCGTTCTTCCTCCGGTGGAAATCGAGCGCGAGCGCGAGGTCATCCTTGAGGAAATTGCGATGTATGCTGATCAGCCATCGCAGGTCGCCCAGGAACTGCTCACCGAGGTGCTTTGGCCGTCGCACGCGCTCGGACGCCCGATCACTGGCACCTCGCAGACTGTGGAATCCCTCACTCCCGGGCAGCTGTCCGGGCATTATCAGCGGCGTTATGCGGGCCGCAATTCACTCTGCGTCGTTGCAGGCAATCTCGACCTCCCGGATGCCATGGAACGGATGAGCAAGAGCTTCGATGGTCTCGAAAAAGGAGGACGTCCGCGCGTCGCAGCTCCGCTGCCGTTGGACGGTCTTCGTGTTGCCGTCAAACAAATGGACGCCGAGCAATGCCAGTTGGCGATCGGTTTTCGACTGCCTGGCAGGTTGGATTCCGCCCGTTTCGGCCTGCGCCTCTTGAGTGTGATCTTCGGTGAGAACATGAGTTCCCGGCTGTTTCAGCGCCTCCGCGAGCGACACGGGATCTGTTATTCCGTGAACAGCGAGATTCATCTGCTGGAGGATAGTGGCGCTTTGAGCATCTTTGTCGGCCTGGATGAAAAAAATCTCGGCAAAGCAATCAAGCTCATTTTCCAGGAAATTCGCAAACTCCAAGAAAAGCCCGTGTCCAGCCGTGAGCTGCGCGAGGCCAAGGATTACACCATTGGCAATTTTCTGATGGGCCTCGAGAGCAGTTCCAATCAAATGACTTACGCCGGCGAATCGATACTCGGTTACGGCCGCCTGAGCACACCGCAAGAGACGGTCCTGCATATCGAGTCCGTGACAGCTGCAGAACTCCAGAGCCTGGCGAACAGCTGGCTTGGGACTGCGCAATTGGCGGTCGCCAGCGTAGGCAAACACCAGGATGTCGACCGGCTGCGAGCGATGTTGCCGGTGTAGCTCGAAGCGAGGGGCGATGTCACTAAGTTTAACGTGGGGTTACACCGCACGGCCAAAGAGTTTTCGGAAGGCGATCTCTAGTAAGTCGAACTGCATCCCAACCCGAAAATCTATGAAAAAACACCTCTCAAGCCTAATCTGCACCATGACCTTGGCCGCCGTCTCCGCCAATGCGCAAACCCCATCAACAACCGTGATCGAAGTGTCCCCCGGTGAACCCATCATAAGATCCACCACTACGACAACGGAGGGGCCTGTGAATGAGGTCGTGCCAAATCAAACCACGACCGTTACCGAAGTGTTGCCCGGAGAACCCGTCACAAGAGCCACCACTACGACACCGGATGGAATAGTCAGCGAGATCGTGCCGAACCAAACCACCACGGTCACCGAAACCGGACCTGTGGTACCTGCCACCACCGTGACGGGCACAACCATCACGAACAGCGAGATGGACCATCTGGATCCAGTGGTGATACGGCGTCATTTGTCGGTCACGCCACAACCAGTCACTCTCACTCCAGAGCAGCGCATCGCGCTTGATCGCACTGTAACCATTGAATCCCGAAATAGAATCTGGGGTATCGAAATCAAAGCTGCTTCCAGCGCATCTTCGCGAGATATGAACGGCTTG